>SUVT01000076.1 GCA_015061845.1 Lentisphaerota bacterium | reverse complement strand
GTGATCGGCATGACCCATCCGCATCTGGATCAATGGCTTTTCCGTCCGGGAGAAGAGGGGTTTCACATTCTGCCGATGGAAGTCTCCTATCGGAAAATCATCAATTCCGTTCTGAAAGAGAAACCGGATGCGATCATTCTTGCAACCCACACGGGGATCTACCCCAGCAAACGGCTTGGGTTCGGCGGTCTCTTCACCTTTGCCCGCCGTCATCCGGAAGCAATGGTCATCCTTGACGGTCATACCCACGAAAAGATCGTCTGCAAAGAACTTGGCAATTCAAAGGTCTGTTATTTTCAGGCAGGAGCCCACGGCGGCGGTTACATCCGGGTCAAGCTGAGTTTCAATGATTCCACCCGGAAACTGGAAGAAATCAGCGGGGAGTATGTTCCTGTCACTCCGCGGAATGATCTGCCGAAGGCTTACAGGGCACCGAAAGCGAATCTTTCCCTTATTGCCTCCAAGTTCCCTGTCAGACCATCCCAGCAGAAAATTGCAGAGATTTTCGGCAAAGCGATCATGAAAGCATATCCCCATGTGAAAGGCGTGTTTCATGGAACGCTGACCTCGTATCGCCCGAAAACGAAAAAACTGAACCGGGGACAGCTCTTTCTGCTGTGTCCCTATGAGAACAAAGTCTTGATTGCTCATCTCAACAGGAAAGAGTTCAATGCGATTCTGGAGGAGCAGAAAGAAAACGAAAAATTCGGAATGAAGCAATTCTATTTCCCGAAACAGGCTTCTGAAGACCTTTGGGGAAAAGATCCTCAAAAAAGATATCCTTTTGCATTCAACTCCTATGTCGCATCCGGTGCCGGAGGCAGATTCCCTGTTCTGAAAGCAACCGTCGAAAAACCGGGTGCCCGTGCTTATCTGATCCAAGCAAGAATTTTTGATTTGACCGAAACTTACATCAAGGAGGTTTATAAATGAGATTTTTTCTGACCATTCCTATTCTCGTTGTTACAGTATTGCTCTGCGGCTGTGCGACCGGACCTTACATTGAAAAAGAATCTGACAGATTGACAGATAAGGAAAAATTCCATCTGTTCGATTACTCCCGGCAGTTCATTATCAATACAGTCATCACCAAGCCGAAACAAAAAGAACTTGCCGAGGCAAAAGCGAATAAAACCAAAAAGAAAAAACGGGAGATAAAGCAGAATGATCTGAACCCGCAGGAACGGGAAGCACTCAGAAAACTTGTTCTCTCCAAGGATCCCACTGTCCGGGTGCGTTATACCGGACACAAACGGGGCAAGCTCTCCCTCTCATGGGTCCTGCCCGGCAAACTGCAAGTCATTGTTTCAGCAGAGGGACGTCTGGATCTTTCCGGTTCAAGACAAGCGAACTGGCGACTGAATGTGATCCGTTATCACAGAGAGTGTTACATGCTTCCTGAAGAACTTGGTATTCCGGCGGTGGATTGATGAAAAATTCCCTTACATTTGTTTTCGTATTCTTTGCAGCTGTTCTCTCTGCAAACAATTTTGAAGTAACATCGTATTTGTACCTTGCACCTTCTTCGGAAAGTCAGAAGAGTGTCAATCTTATTCTGAAAGAACCAAAAACGAAACAGCTTTTCACTGCAAAAATCCTTGGATATTCCGGCACAACCTCCAGCTGTTCTCTGGTAAATCATTTTGAAACCCAGAAAGCAGGACTTTCGTTCAGGACAACACCGGACACCACCCGGGCATCCAGAAAAACAAGCAAGATCGGCGCAGGAATCGATTGGATCCTCCCAAGTGAAGGACCTTTCCGTGCCTCCGGGAAAGAGAGTTTTTATGAAGGTACGGTGGTCAATTGTACAAGATTCCTCCGTCCGGACACATTTTCACCTTTGGGGATCAATTACTCCAAAGATGCAAAAGTCATCTATATTCCGGCAGTACAGTTTTCCAAGTTTGCAAAAGCTCCTGTTTCAGTGTTCCGCCGGAACGATAAATGGGAAGTTGAGATCAAAATCACGGAACCCGGCAAAGCTCCGCGAACCATCCGGACAGTCCCTGTTTATCACCGGGGAAGATTCCCCGCCGGAAACCCTGCCGGATTCAAATGCAGAATGTATGACTATCGCGGAATCACAGTCCTGAATATGTACTATTCCCATCAGCGCGGAGTCCGGAAGAATGGTTCTCCGGTCATGGAAGAACTTTCCATGAATCTTTGCTTTGCCGCACCCGGGAAAGGAAGAGAGATCCAGCTGGCAGATATCACATCTTTCTGTTTTGCAGAAAACGCCGCTTTCTCAAAACTTCCGTCAGATGGCGGGAAGCAAATCAGATATCAGGTGTTCCTCAGGGTAAAATAATCTGATTTTCAACTTGAAAAAATGCAAAATTATGTTCTATTACTATAATATCTTTTTTGCAGGAGTATGAAAGAATGACGATCCGTGAAGTCGGAGAAAATATCGAACAGTATTTTATTGAAGTGATCCGTGAACAGAAGCATGGAAAAGTTGCTTCTGCCATCATGGGGGTTCTGTTCTTTGCTTCCAGATTTTATCTGGCTGCTGTCCGTCTGAGGATCTGGCTTTATGATACACGGGTCATCAGAAATCATGCACTGGGCTGTCTGGTCGTCAGCATCGGAAACCTGACTTGCGGCGGAACAGGTAAAACACCCGTGGTGGAAGTCTTTGCAAAAACACTTTCTCAAAAAGGACGTAAAGTCGCAGTTCTGAGCCGCGGTTACAGAAGCCGGGATAAACGTTCCTTCTGGGAAAAAATGAAATCCCGTTTCTCCTCTGAAAAAGGGGAAGTACCGCCCAGAATCGTGTCTAACGGACAGGATCTTCTGCTTGATTCCCTCTCTGCAGGAGACGAACCGTTCATGCTGGCTTCCAATCTGAAATCCGTGGCTGTTCTTGTGGATAAGGACCGTGTAAAATCAGGACGCTATGCTATCGAAAATTACGGAACAAACATCCTGATCCTTGATGACGGGTTCCAGTACCTCTGGCTGAAACCGCATATCAATATTCTGCTCGTTGACAGCTCCGCACCGTTCGACAATCATTATGTTCTTCCCCGGGGACTTATGCGTGAACCGATCGAACATATCGCCCGTGCCGACTATGTCTTCCTTACAAAATCCGATGGCAGACCAAGCCTGCGGCATCTGAAAGATTTTATTCACCGGCATAACCACCGGGCTGAAATCATCGAATGCTGCCACCGTCCGAAATATCTGGAAGCCGTCTTCAAAAAAGGGGAAGTTCAGCCGCTGACTGCACTGCAGGGTAAGAAAGTCGCTTCGATTTCTGCAATCGCAAATCCGCCAAGCTTTGAAGGTTTCCTTCAGGAACTGGGGGCGGAACTCGTTCTCAAACGCAGATATGCTGACCATCACAGATACCGGCAGCAGGAAATGATCAACTTCGTCAACGATGCAAAAGCTGCAGGCGCAGAAATGATCGTCACAACAGAAAAAGATGCCGTCCGTATGCCGAGACTCGACCGCTGCGATATTGAAATTCTTTTCCTGCGTGTGGAAATCGATATCCTCAATGGTCAGGAAAGTTTTGACCAGTGTATCTCAAGAATCTGTTTTATGTGATCTGTAAAACTGATCCACACGGTGGCATCTATGGAAGAAGAAAAAGAACAGAAAAAGAAAAAGCGTGAGTGGTGGGAGATCCCGGCAAGATGCGCCGTTTTACTGGTGATCATTCCGATCATCATTCCTACGCATTGGTACAGGATCATCTATTTAGGCACCATCGGGCGCTTCTTCCCCCACACAGTGGAATCCCGGGTCGAGGATATCGAAAAAGATGTCCGGAAACGTCTTTCTCTGAAAGAGATCCCGGAAGAACTGCGGATTCTTGTTCTCAAAAAAGAAAAACAGATCGAACTCTGGGGAAAAGATTCTGCCGGAAAATGGAGCAGACTGGAATATTATCCGATTCTGGGAATTCCAGATGTTTCCGGTCCGAAAACAGAAAAAGATGACAGAAAAACTCCAGAAGGAATTTATAAAATCGCCTCTCTGGATCCCAACAGCAAACATTATCTCTCAATAAAGTTGGATTTTCCCTCTGAAGAGGATATCGCAATTGCGAAAAAAGAGGGACGGGATCCCTCTGCAATGAATGTGGATTATATGCTCCACGGCGTCGGTTTTTCCAATCAAAACATCTTTGTCACGGATAAAACCATGGAAGAGATCTTCTATCTCGCCGCAAAAGTCGGATTGGAAAACACCAGAGTTCTGATCACCCCTCATGACTTCCGGAAAAATGATATGCCTGTTATTGTAGATGGACCATGGGTTAAGGAACGTTACAAACAGCTGAAAGATGAAATGGAACTGTTGAACGAAAAAAAGGAAACTCCGGAAAATGCAGAGACTGGCAAAAATTGAAGAAGCATGGGGTAGAAAATACCCTGAACAAGTCGTACTCGCCATCACAAAAGCCCCCGATGGCAGAATCAACGCAATGGCGATCGGATGGGTCTGTATCGTCTCCGATGAACCGCCCATGTTCCTGCTCGGAATCGATGATCCGGCTTTCACTCTGGAACTGATCCGCAACAACAAAGAGTTCGTTATCGCCTATCCCTCAAAAGAAATGGCAAAAGAGACTCTCTACTTCGGAACCGTTCATGGTCATAAAGAAGATAAAGGCGCAAAATCCGGCTTGAAATTCATCCCGGCGGAAAAGGTGGATGTCCCGCTTCTTGCCGATGCAGTGGCAAACTTTGAATGCAAACTGGTGACAGAATACCGTCCCGGAAACTGCCCGTTGGTCGTGGGAGAAGTCGTTGCAAGTCACGTCAACACCGATGAATCAGTTCTGCGTCTGGTGAATTGCGGTAAAGGCTATCAGCTGAAATAAAACTTACTCCGGTAAACGCTTCTTTCCCGGCAGTTTCAGATTTTTTCCGGTCACAACCAGTGTCACGGAAAGAAGAATCACAATAACGCCGAATATCTGTTTGACCGTCAGGGTCTCATGGAATACAAGCACGCCGAAGAAAATCGCTGTCATCGGCTCCACCGCAGTCAGAATGGAAGTCTTTGTCGGTCCGATGTACCGCAGAGCCAGCGACATAAATAAAATCGACAGCATTGCCGGGAACAGAGCAAGCCCGAACGCACACCCCCAGCCGATCATATCCCCCGGAATCTGTATGGCGGTTCCACCGGCTGTCATACAAAGAAAAACCGGCAGTCCAAGCAGCATCTGATAGAATGTCAAAGACTCCGAAGACAACTTTTGAAGCGGGGAATATTTCAGTCCGATGATATAGAAGGAATAACTCAAAGCGGAGAGAAACACCAGCCCCAACCCCGGCAGAGAAACCGAACTGTTTCCCTCATAAAGCAGCCCTACTCCGCACAGAGAACAGAGCAACGCGATCCACGAGATCCAGCCGAGACGTTCCCGGAAAAAGAAAAACATGATCAGCGCAACGATTGCCGGATAAATAAACATCACAGACGTTGCAAGACCGCCGTCCATCCAGTGCAAACTCCGGAAAAAGAAAAAACTTGTCAGTGCAAACAGAGATCCGAAGAAAAAAGCATGAAGCAGCTGCAGTCCGGAAATACGGAATGTTTTCCGTGTCAGCAGCATATAAACCGCCAGAAGAACAGCCCCCAGAGAGAAGCGGTAAAAGAGAACGGATGGTGTCGAAACTCCGCGTTCATACAGCGGCAATGCAAACAACGGGTTCGTTCCGAATGTCACGCCCGAAACAAGAGCAAAAAGATACCCCTTTGTATTATCACTGAAAGCCATAAAACCATTTCCTCCATCTTATGGGATCTGTAATATATCATTGAATCCGGATTTTTCAAATATTTCCATCAGCTTTCCGGAGCTGTCAACACATAAATTAGCTTTATCTAATAAAAAAAAAAAAATGATTCCCGCACGTGAGGGAGGAGACACGTTGCGGGAATCCAACACCAGCAAATTTTGCCTTTCCAGATAACTCCGATTGGCAGCAGGAATTATCTTTTCTACTATTACTATAGCACACTTTTTGATTTTGTCAATTAGCCTTGCCTAATTTTTTTTTAAAAATTTTATAAAAAAAAACAAGACTGACTGAGAAAACAAGGAAATAAATTCCGTTTATAATGGGCATTTTGTGCGGAGCTTACAATGGTCGAATTTGAGACTGTAATTACGCATTTTATTGTTTTCCTTCATAAGAAGAATATCTCAAAAGTTGTGTCCAACACTTGGGTTACTCTTCCGTTTGCAGCAATCCTTATTTTATAAACAGCTATCCTAATTTAGAATAGCTCCTCGTTTCTTTAAAGGGTTATTTTTTTTTATATTAAACTTTTTCCTGTTCTTTTTTGACAAGATGTGTCTGTATTTTTGAAGCACAAATTTTGTTGCCGGAGCATCATCTCCTCTTTTTTTCCGTATTATATTATAGGCACGCAGTAAATACTTTTCAGCCTCGTCTAAATTTCCCTGGAAGTCATATGTTATCCCTATCAAATCATAGGAAGTTGAGAGTTTACTATGTTCCGGACCTAATTTTTTTAATTGAATCTCTAGCATTTTATTATAATAGATCAATGCTTCATCGTACTTCTTTTGGTCTCGATACAATCCCCCAATCCACTCATAGGACTCAGCTATGTCTAGATGGTCATTCCCTAGTTTTTTTAGCTGTATTTCCAGCACTTTTTTATAACACCCCAAAGCTTCATCATATTTTTTTTGATATTTATATACCAATCCAATTAACCTGTAGGTATCTATCATATCCGGATGATCATCGCCAAGTTTTTTTAGCTGTATTTCAAGCACTTTTTTATAACACCCCAAAGCTTCATCATATTTTTTTTGATGTACATATACCCATCCTATGTCATTATGATTTTTCATAACATCTTGATGGTCATTTCCAAGTTTTTCTAATTGTATTTCCAATGACTTTTTGTAATACACCAAAGCTTTATCATATTTTTCCTGTACACTATATACCATCCCAATATCCTTGTAAGTTTTTGCAACATCTAAATGCTTGTTTCCAAGCTTTTTTAATTGTATTTTCAGAGCTTTTTTGAAGTATATCATTGCTTCATTGTACTTCGCTTTGCTATAATACGTCCAACCTATATCCTTATAAGCTGCTGCAACAAGCACATGATTATTCCCAAGTCTTTCTAATCGTATTTTCAGTATATTTCTATAATATATCAAAGCATCTTCACTTTTTCCCTCTTTACTATATACCGTATCAATACCATTGTGAGATTGATGGTATTGTTGTGTAAAACCAAGACGTATGGTTATTGCTTTTTCAGAATATGCGATAGAATCTTCACTTTTCCCTAAGCGCTCATAAACCATTGCAATATTGCTGTAAGTATCTGCAATATACGAATGATTATTTCCGAGTTTTTTCAACTGAATCTCCAGCGCTTTTTGATAATACACTAATGCATCTTCGTACTTTTTTTGTCGGTAATACGCCATCGCAATATTGCTGTAAATTTCTGCAATATCCAAATGATCATTTCCAAGTTTTTTCAACTGAATCTCCAGCACTTTTTGATAATACACTAATGCATCTTCGTACTTTTCTTGTCGGTAATACGCCATCGCAATATTGCTGTACGTTCCTGCAATATCCAAATGATCATTTCCAAGTTTTTTCAACTGAATCTCCAGTACTTTTTTATAATACACTAATGCATCTTCGTACTTTTCTTGTCGGTAACAAATCCACGCTATAATGCTGTACGTTCCTGCAACATCCAAATGATCCTTCCCAAGCATTTTCAATTGAATCTCTAGCGCTTTTTTAACATATATCAGTGCGTTATCCTGCTTCTCTTGCGCACTATACACTACTGCTAAATTACCATACGTAAGAGCTACTAATAAATGATCTTTTCCAAGTTTTTTTAACTGAATCTCCAGCGCTTTTTGATAATATTCTACAGCAGACTTATTATTCCCTTGTTTGTGATACACTCCTGCAATATTATTATAGGTCTGGGCGGTTTCTAAAGAATTTCGTCGACACTTCAAATTAAGCTCATGAGCAAGATTTAACAACTCCAAAGCCTGAGAATAATCGCCTAGATGATACAAAACCTCTGCAATACTTATTGCAATTGTAACTCTCAGTTTCCAGTTTTGAATGTTTTTAATCTGTAGGATTTTTGCATGAATTGCATCAAGAACCTTCAGATTTTTATCTCCTTGCTTCGATGGATCTGCAGTCTGAAACATTCCTATTAAAAACTTAAGAGTCTCTTGTGAAATTTCCGCCTGTTCTTTTGCCTCTTTTTGTCCCACTTCAGCTCTTTTTTGCTGCTTTCTAGCTTCTCGTTCGTTATCTTCCGCTTTTTTCTCCCCGGCAATGGCTCGTTTTTCATTTTCCAGAGCTTTTTTCTCCCCGGCAATGGCTCGTTTTTCATTTTCCAGAGCAATACCGGCTTGCCGTTTTGCTTCAAATTCATTCTTCTTCGCAGTTTCTGCATTCAGATTTGCTTTGACTTCATTCCGTTGAGCAAGATCGGCATTGTTTTTTGCTTTCCGTTCGGCAAACAATGCCCAGGCGGTCAGGATGGAGGAAATCAATAACGCCGTCAGAGAAATAATTGTGTAATTCCTCTGGATCCGCATTTTTTCTGCATCAATGGTTGCTTTGATGCTTTCCCGGTCAACACGCAGCATATAGCTCATGGCTTGAACAAGACCGTGCTCCCAACCCTGTTTTTCGGTTTCATCTTTTTCAGCCATCATATTGGGAAGATTCCGGCTTGTGATATCTGCACGTTGCAATTCTTCCGGAAGACATTCATCTTCCCCGCCGCTGCCCGGTCGACCGCTTAAAATAATCGGAACGATGGCATGAATATCATTGTCATGAGTTTCGAGAAAGTAAGAAATTTCTTTTCTGACCCATTCAGATTGAGCAGACTCCGGCGAGCAGAGAACCAGAAGATATCTGGAATTCTCAATCGCATGTTGGAGATTTTCAGTAAAATCTTTTTCAGTAACTTCAAGATCCCGCTTGTCAAGAAAAACCGGTTTGATATGTTTTCCATCCTGAGGAAGCAGAGATTCATCAACTTTTTTCGTCGGAATTTTGGAACGTTCCAGATTTTTCTGCAGGTAGTTCGCCGCCGGAGAATTTTTCCGGGAGTAACTGATAAAGGCATAATATTTATAATTGTTTTGTGTACTCATCTTAAACTCCAAATTGTTAACAGTCATGGTACTATAGATTGATACGACAAAAAAATCAAGTTATTTCAAAAGTACATACTCTGATTTCTGCTTTTTTTGTTTCCATACTTGATAAAAGTTCAGAAAAGATACGGATTTCTGTATTTTCTGCGGTACTGCATGGGGGAAAATCCGGTCAGTTGATGAAACTTTTTGGAAAAATAGAACTGATCGGTGAAATTCAGTTTTTCGGAAATCTCTTTAATGGAAAAATCTGTTTCTGTCAAATACCGGCAGGATTGACGGATGAAATACGCATTCCGGTAATCCATGAAACTTTCATTGCCGTGATACTTCGCCCAGTAACGGCGCAGACTGGATAAGGACATGTTGAACTCATGCGCCAGCTCATTGCAGTCGATATCCGCACCAAGTGACTGTTCGATCCGCTGCCGGATGGCAGGGATGATGGTATGTTCCAGCGTTTGACTGCGATCCTCTTCCCACGTTTCCAGAATGAGAGAGTAACAGAGCAGATCCAACCTGTCGCCGTTCCAATTGGGCAGCATCAGCATTTTCTGCAACGCCTCAGCCTGTCCAACAACAAGATTGGCATTTTTCATCTCCCGGACAGGATTTTCCGGATCAAGCAATCCGGCTTTGCTCCAGATCTGATAAGTCTCGGCTGGATAGATAAAAAACATTTCGCTCCACGTGGAATCCGGCTGATAATACATGGGTTCACCCGGCATCTGAATAAGCATACAAGGAGCTTTGACTTTATAATGTTTTCCTTTCAGACGATATTCGCCGCATCCGCGCAGGATAAAAGAAAAGTTGCAGGACTGAAAGACATGATTGATCAGCACATCCTTTTCCGGCAGGAACCCGACTGTGCTGACCTGCGGAAGAAGACGGAACATGCGGTTTGCGCTCAAAGTATGATAGGTTGCCTGCTTGAACATTTTTTGAAACATCTTTCAAGTTTTTTATTTTATTCCTGTTGGAATAATATAACGCATAACGGAAGATTTGTCAAGGAGAGAAAGAAAAAGAAGAGAATTGGGTGCTGTGCTAAATAGGTTTTATAGGTTTTATAGGTTTTATAGGTTTTATAGGTTCTATAGGTTCTATAGGTTCTATAGGTTCTATAGGTTTTATAGGTTTTATAGGTTCTATAGGGATTATTAATGCCGGAAAGAAAACGGGGCTGCTGCATAAGCAACAGCCCCGGTGTTTTGAACATGGAATAAGCTCTGCGATTATTTGAACACAGAGTCAAATTTCTGTTCAGAAGCAGAGAAATCCAGCTTGCGTGTGAATTTCAGAGCATCAGCAGCACCGAACTCACGGTTCATGCCGCAATCTTCCCATTCCACGGAAAGAGGTCCATCGTAACCGATGCGGTTGAGCATACGGATGATCGCCTCAAAGTCGATTTTTCCATGACCGGGACTGCGGAAATCCCATCCGCGGCGGGCATCACCGAAGTTCAGGTGGGAACTCAGGATCCCGCTTTCGCCGTCAAGAGTGACTTCAGCATCTTTGACATGGCAATGATAGATGCGGTCGGGGAACGCTTTCAGGAACTTCACCGGATCGACACCCTGCCAGAACAGGTGGCTGGGGTCAAAGTTGAACCCGAATTCCGGACGGTTGTCCAAAGCTTCCAGAGCCATCTTTGCGGTGTAGATATCAAATGCGATTTCTGTCGGGTGGACCTCAAGCGCAAACTTGATGCCGTACTTTGCATATTCATCCAGAATAGGATTGAATTTTTCAGCAAAGTACTTGAACCCGTTTTCGATATCGTTGGGGCCAACAGGCGGGAAGCTGTAAAGCAGATGCCAGATCGGAGAACCGGTGAAACCGGTCACGACTTTGACGCCCAGATTGTGTGCGGCTTTGGCACTTGCCTTCATGCAGCGGATCCCCCATTCGCGTTTTGCTTCGGCATCACCGGCATACTGAGCGGGCGCAAAGCAATCGGAACGGCTGTCGTTGTTGGGGTCGCAGACGAGCTGACCGGCAAAGTGGTTGCTGATCGCCCAGAGTTTCAGACCGTACTGAGCCATTTTTGCCTTGATGGATTCGCAATAATCCAGATCCTCAGCAGCTTTTTCCATATCGAGATATCCGCCCATGGTAGCGACTTCCAAGCCGTCATAGCCGAAGTTCTGCGCCATTTTGCAGAGATCATCAAAGGGCATATCACTGAACTGAGCAGTAAACAGTGTTACGGGACGTGACATTGTTATCTCCTTTCAATTAATCAAAGATCTTTCAACGGCTGCCATGCGCCATTCTGTCTGGCACTGCTGACAACTGTTTCGATGAAGTTCATACCACGGACACCAGCCTCTTCGGTGGGGAACATTCCGGCATAATCTTTGCCGTCTTTCTGTGCCGCAACAGCCATTGCAAAATCGTTGTAGATGTTTGCAAACGCTTCAAAGAAGCCTTCGGGATGCCCTGCGGGCAGACGGACCAGAGCCTGAACGGAAGGATCCAGTTCAGCCCAGCCGCGGCGCAGAGTTTTCATTGCGGAATCGTTGGTTCTCATGATGAGATTTTCCGGTTCCTGCTGAGACCATTCGAAGCTGCCTTCGGAGCCGTAGACACGGAGTTTGAACTGATTTTCTTCCCCGCAAGCGACTTCGCTGCATTCGATCACGCCTTTTGCGCCGTTGTTGAAGCGCAGCATGATGGTTGCATCGTCATCGAGTGTTCTGCCGTCCACAAAGGTTGCCAGATCAGCGGCAAGCTCTGTGATCTTGAGTCCGGTTGTGAACTCAATGAGCTGTTCTGCGTGGGTTCCGATATCGCCGACACAAGCGGCTGCGCCGGAGAATTTGGGGTCAACGCGCCAGGTTGCCTGTTTGCCCGCATTGGGGGAAGCAAGCCAGCCGAGATCGTAGGTTGCAACGATCTTGCGCAGAGTTCCGATCTTACCGTCAGCGATCATCTTTTTCATCTGACGGATCATGGGGTAAGCGGAATAGTTGTGCATGAGTGCGAAGATGAGTCCGGTTTCGCGGACTTTATCCCGGAGCTTGAGAGCTTCATCGAGGGTAAAGGTCATGGGTTTTTCGCAAACCACATGGAACCCGTGTTCAAGAGCAGCCATTGCGATGGGGAAGTGGGTGGAGTTGGGTGTTGTGACCGCAACGAAATCCATCCGTTCGCCCTCGGGGAGCTGACTTTCCTTTTCAAACATCTCCATATAGGAGTTATAGCATTTTTCTTCGGGCAGGAAAAGTTCTGCCGCCATTGCTTTATTGTTTTCCGGCTTTGTGGAAAAAGCCCCGCAAACGAGGTCGATTTTTCCATCAAGACGGGCTGCGGCACGGTGGACCCCGCCGATAAATGCGCCGGGTCCGCCGCCAACCATTCCCATTCTGAGTTTGCGGTTCATAAGAGTTATCCTTTCAGCATTGCATCGAGAATGTAGTAGTTGAGTTCTTCGTAGTCGCGTTCTGCAGTGAGCTGTTCGATCTTGCTGTCATCAAGAGAACGGGAGATTTCAAGAAGTTTCAGGAAGATCTTACGGCTGTATTCCAGATGCTTCATATCAACGCCGGACTTCTGGGTTCTCATGACTTTGACATCAAGACCGACCCATTCGCCGTTGTTTCCGAAGCCGTTGCGGTCGAGGACGCGGACCTGGTTGAGAGCGCGGCGGGGATCCACTGCACCGAAGGTCAAATCCTGGTCAAACTTCAAACCGTTCTGGTCGTTGAGGTGAACGCTCCAGAGTTTCTTGTGAGCCATAGCAAATCCCATTTCATCGGAGGGGGAGAGGTTTGCCAGCAGAGCGTGAGCGGTTTCGATGAGACAGCCGACGCGTTCGGGAGCATTGGTCATAAGTCCCATAGCGATAGCGTGACCGATGGTGGGGATATAGGTGTGGTCCATGGGTTCGTTGGGTTTGGATTCGATCATGATGCGGATATCTTTGTCATAATCGAGCATGGTCTGCATAGCTTCTGCGATGCGTTCTGTTGCGAGAACAGGATCTTTTGCTTCGCGGATGTATGTACCTTCGCGGGCGAGCCACAAGACGATATTACGGGTTCCGAGAGCCTTTGCGATATCAATGGTTCTCTTGCTGCGTTCGATAGCATATTTGCGGCATTCGGGGCAGTTGTTGGTATATCCGCCGTCGATGGTTTCGGGTGCGAACCACATACGGGGTGCGACGAATTCAGGAACCAGACCATGATCGTCAAGAACTTTTTTCAGTTCGGAGGCTTCTTTGATGATCTCAGCCGGGGTCATGTTTGCCATATTGGGCACAGCATCATCGTCATGGAACTGAACTCCGTCAAATCCCATTTTCTTGTATGCAGCGAGTTTTTCGTTGAACGGAATTGTCTTACGGACTTCAGGACCGAACGGGTCGGCACCTTCATGAATGTTCCACGGACCGAATGAAAAACGGAATGTTCCCTGCATTTTCTTTTCCTCCTCTGAAAATTTGACTATTTTATGAAAAAATACGGAACTTTTCGCAATATACCCTGTTGAAAATAAAAAAACCTTGACTATATTACGAATTATTAGCATTATATTACGATTTGCGGAGGTTTTATGCAGACAGTTGTTGCAAACAGAGCTGATTTCTTTCCCGAAGAGGGGTGTCCAATCGCTTTGCGGACCATTCAGGGAGACTATCCGATCCAGCATGAAGGCGACTTGACCGATATCCGGCATACGCACGATTTTTCGGAATTGATCATCATTACCGCAGGCGGCGGGGAACATTGGATCAACGGCATTACTTATCCTGTCAAAGCCGGGGATATTTTTCTCATTCAGGGAAACACGGAACATTATTTCAAGGAACGTTACAAGCTGGGAATGTTCAATATCATGTTCGATGACTCCTACCTGAAAGAACATCTGCGGTCATTGAGATCGCTTTCCGGATTCAATGCTTTTTTTCTATTTGAGCCGACTTACCGCAGAAGTCATAAGTTCAAAAGTCATCTGCATATCACCGATGAAGCAATGCGCCCGCTTATGACCAAACTGCAGGAAATGCTGGACGAACTCCAAAATGAACGCACCGGTTCCGATCTCATTCTGCTGGCAAAATCTCTGGAAATCTTCGTTTTCATCTCAAGGGAATATTCCCGGAACCAGAATCCTATGGCACACTCCCTCTGCCGTCTGGGGGAACTCATCAGTCTGCTGGAAAACAAATACATGGAACACTGGACGATCCGCCGCATTTCCAAAATTGCTTCCATGGCACCCAGTACTTTGCTTCCTGTATTCAAAAAAGTTACCGGATATTCTCCCATCGACTATCTGCTGCAGGTACGGCTTTCCAAAGCTGCTGATCTGCTCCAGAAAACCGAAGATCCCATTTCGGAAATAGCACAGAAATGCGGCTTCCCGGACTCCAATTATTTCTCCCGGCAATTCAAAAAAAGGTATAATATTTCCCCCAGGGATTACAGAAACGGGTAACTGATTGAACAGTAATAAAAATAAACTTGTCTTTCCGGGTTGTAACTCTGAAAAAACGTGCTAAATTACTCAACTGTAAAATAATATCGAAGGAGAAGAGAAAATATGAACGAACTGAAAGAAACTCTGAAAAAGAATTTTCTGCATCACTTGACCCATACTCTGGCAAAACGTGTGGAAAAAGCAACTGATTTCGACCGCTATCAGGCTCTTGCGCTGACAATCCGCGATCTCATGGTGGAACGCTGGCTGGAAACAAAAAACGTGTTCGATAAAGAGATGCCGAAACATGTGAACTACATCTCTCTGGAATTTCTGATGGGACGTACCATCGGAAACGCTATGATCAATCTCGGCGTGCTGGATGTGGCGGATCAGGCAATGAAAGAACTGGGCTACGATATCAACCTGCTCCGGGATGAAGAAGCCGATGCCGGACTCGGAAACGGCGGTCTGGGACGTCTCGCAGCGTGCTTCCTGGATTCCATGGCAACCATGAATATTCCCAACTACGGTTACGGGATCCGCTATGACTTCGGGATCTTCAAACAGCAGATCATCGACGACTGCCAGGTGGAAGAGCCGGACAACTGGCTTTCCAGAGGAAACCCGTGGGAGATCCGCAGACCCGAAAAGGCTCGCGTGATCCGGTTCGGCGGACGCACCATTCCTTATACCAACGGAAAGAACGAAAACAAAGATCGCAAGCAGCTTGTGGATGCACAGGAAGTTCTCGCCATGCCTTACGACACTCCCATTCCGGGTTATCGCAACAACATGGTGAACACTCTCCGTCTCTGGTCCGCTGAAGCAATTTCCGGGTTCAACCTCTCCAAGTTCAACGCTGGCGATTACATCAATGCGAATCTGGAATCCTCTCTTTCCGAAAATATCACCCGCGTGCTTTATCCCAACGATAACAACCACGAAGGAAAAGAACTGCGCCTGAAACAGCAGTATTTCCTTGTTTCTGCAACGCTGCAGGATATCATCGCACGGCTCAAGACCAACGGAAAAGATGTCCGGGATCTGCCGCAGTACAATGTAATCCAGCTGAACGATACCCACCCGGCTCTGGCGATCTCCGAACTTATGCGGATCCTCGTTGACGAAGAAGGACTGCTCTGGGACGAAGCCTGGGATATCACCACACGGACATTCAACTACACCAACCATACTCTCATGAGCGAAGCTCTGGAAACATGGCCGGTCTCCATTCTGGAAAACCTGCTGCCCCGTCAGCTGGAAATCATCTACGAAATCAACTTCCGCTTCCTGCGCGGCGTTTCCACCCGCTATGTCGGTGACAACGACCGTCTTGCCAGAATGTCCATCATTGCGGAACATCCCTACAAAATGGCGCGTATGGCATACATGTGCGTTGTTGCAAGCGGACATGTGAACGGGGTTGCTGCGCTGCACACAGAGTTGCTGAAGAATGGTCTGTTCCGTGACTTCAATGATTATTTCCCGGGCAAGTTTGTGAATGTGACCAACGGGATCACACCCCGCCGCTGGCTGAAAAAGGCAAACCGTCCTCTGGCATCTCTGCTGGATAAAACCATCGGCAAGAGCTGGCCAAACCATTTGAATGAACTCAAGTCCTTTGAACAGTTTGCAACAGATAAAGCTGTCCTTCAGGAAGTTGCTTCTGTCAAACGGCAGAACAAGGAAGTTCTTGCCGGAGTCATCAAAGACATCTGCGGCGTAACTGTTTCCCCTGATGCCATGTTTGACGTTCAGGTGAAGCGTCTGCACGAATACAAACGTCAGTTCCTGAACATTCTCCATGCCATTGCGCTTTATCTTCAGATCAAAGATAATCCCAACGGAGAATTTGTCCCCCGCGTGATCCTCTTCGGTGCAAAGTCAGCTCCGGGTTACTACATGGCAAAACTCATCATCCGTCTGATCAACGCAGTCGGAGAAGTGATCAACAGCGATCCTGCCATCGGCGACAAGCTGAAAGTTCTGTTCCTGCCCAACTACCGTGTTTCTCTGGCTGAAAAGATCATCCCTGCGGCTGACCTTTCCGAACAAATCTCTCTTGCCGGTACAGAAGCCTCCGGAACAAGCAATATGAAGTTTGCTCTGAACGGTGCTTTGACCATCGGAACACTTGATGGTGCAAACGTGGAAATCTGCGAACAGGTCGGAAGAGAAAATATCTTCATCTTCGGTCTGACTGTCCGGGAGGTTGCGGAACTCCGTGCAAACGGCTACAACCCTGCTGACTTCATCAACCGGAGCATCTATCTACAGCGCGCACTGGAACTGATCCGGAACGACTTTTTCTCACCGGCACACCGTGGTGTTTTCCAGCCGCTTCTCAACAGTCTCGGCTGCGACTACTACATGGTGGCGGCAGATTTCGATTCCTACATGCAGACTCAGGCGGAAGTTGCAAAACTCTTCACCCAGCCCGAACTGTGGCATGAAAAGTGCATCCGCAATATCGCCAATATGGGAACCTTCTCCAGCGACCGTTCCATCCAGGATTACTGCGACAAGATCTGGAACGTCTCACCCTGCCCTGTGACTGTCCCTGCAAATCTTCCCGGGTTCACTTACATTCCCGGAAAGGTGGATGTTAAATGAAAAAACGACTTGTGATCTATCTCAGCGGCCCCATCATGGATGAATCTTCCGGTGAGGCAAGAGAGTGGAGAGAGGCTGCAAAACAGCTTCTCTCCCCGAAATTCCGTCTGCTGGATCCCATGCGCCGGAAATTTGTTGACCGTCAGGTGGACAGTGCCAATGAGATCGTGGAATTCGATTTGCAGGATGTCCGGGAAGCTGATATCATCCTTGTGAACTACAACAAAGCATCTATCGGGACTGCAATGGAAGTTTTTTATGCGGCACACGATCTGGGAAAGTTTGTGGTCAGCTTCTCCCCGTTCAGCTTTGAAAACTGCAGTCCATGGATGGTGAAACATTCCACAAAGATCCTCGGTTCACTGGAAGAGGCTTGTGCTTACATTCAGGAACATTTCGGAACGATCCCTGATCCGGATGAAGATTAAGAATGTTTTTGCAATTACCTTTTATCAATATAAATGCGGAGTTTCCCGTTCAAGGGACTCCGCTTTTTTTTCTTTGATCTTCACAAGTACCACCCGGAACCCCTGAGCAAGCCGTTTTTCGTCAGGCAAGGCATAGTTCCGGGCAGCCATCCGGCAATGAAAAGACTCAAAATCACTGGAACCGCCGCGGACAACACGTTCTGCACTGTTTTGAAGATCTCCCCGGACGAACTCATGGGAGGTTCCTGTCCGGTCAATATTAAAATCATCCAGACAATATTCGCTGACGTTTCCGCTCATGTCATGAAGTCCCAACTCATTGGCTTTTTTTCTGCCGACAGGATGACAGCTGCCGTTGGAATTTCCATCGTACCAGCCTACTTCATCCAGCTTGTTGCTGCCGCTGTATTTAAAGCCCTGACTGAAAATACCGCCACGGGCAGCAAACTCCCACTGTGCTTCTGTCGGCAGAGAGAACATCCAGCCAGCCGGTGCGCAGCCTTTCTGATTCAGTTTCCGGCAAAATTCCATAGCTTCCCGCCATGAGACCCGATCCACCGGGAAATCCGGATTTTTTACAGCAGAGGGATTCTCCCCCATAACAGCAGCATACTGCGCCTGTGTGACCTCAAACTTTCCGATGTAGTAGTTTTCTTTCAGAACGACCGGATATTCCCGATCCGTTCCACCGCTTTCA
>SUVT01000001.1 GCA_015061845.1 Lentisphaerota bacterium | reverse complement strand
CGGAAATACATGCTGTACATGTTGTGGTTGGCTGGCGGAGTAAACTCAGCAAGCCGCCACCGCAGCCGCCAGAGGGCAACATCGCGTTTTGAATGACTGTCAGTATGCAGAAAAATATCACGGAACAGATCCATTTTCGGGGTGTGCTGCCAATCCTTTTCCGCAACCCGCAGCGTCTTCTGCGGTCGGTATGTGACAAAATCATCCCCGATTCCGTAGAAGCGGATCCCGCAATATTTTTCCAGAAATTCATATACCGCCCAGAGAGAACCGTTGAATTGATAACGGTACGATGGGAATGTCTTATAATCGTCATAATCGACTTTCCCGAACTCAGGGGAATCATTTCCTGTCAGCCGGATCGACTTCGGACCGAATTTTATCCTTGCGGTTTCATCTTTCAGTCCGGAGTTATCACCACCGACATAAATATTGATTTTATCTTTTTCTGCCCTTGCGGAAATCGGGATTTTAACACCTGTCATACGCATGATATGATGCTGCAGTTCCAATGCTCCCAGCTGTGCGCTCTTTGTGGGCTTCGTTCCTGAAACAATAACAGAATTGCTTTTCCCTGACTCAACCAATATCATTTCCGCCTGACAAAATACAGCTGTTATCAGTAAGATACAGAAAAATAAATGTTTCATGCCGTTCCCTTTCCATGTTTTCATATAAAAATATTCTTTCTCTACCGGCTAAAATATCACAAGAATTTATCTGTGTCAATAATAATTATCCCGTTTTATATTGAAATTGTCCCAAAGTGATGTATATTATACGAAAAACATACCGGGAGCTGTTTTTATGATAAAAAGTAAACATTTGCTTATTGCCAGGAACCCGCGGAGAACAAATTTTCCTTACCGGGTACAATCTGTCGGATATGTATTTGACAATCCCCGGTTGAGTAATATGAAATTTACATTTCCGGATAAAATAGAATTCTGTATCCGTACTCTTTCCTATGGTGAAACAGGAAGTACAGCACGGATGACTTTGGAAAATAAAAAGTATGAAGTGAATTATCCCCATGTTCTGATCAAAATGCCGAATTCAAGCTACGAGTATGAATATCTGGACGGCAGGGATGTTTTCTTTTTCACATATTCCAAAGAACTTTATCCGCTGCTGAAGCCGCTGGGATTGTTTGATGATGCCTTGGCTTGGAACATTGAGCTGACTCCGGATGTGAACCGGCTGTTGGGGCAGCTCCATGAATATCTGGAAAAAAGCCGTAATTTCGGCGTTACAGACAGGATCGACCTGATCTGTTTTCAGCTGCTCAGTGAATTCCTTATTCAGAAACACAGTCAAACTCTGAATCCTGATCCGGAAATGGAGCAGATTTTACAAATCGATTCTTACTTGCGGATCCATTATACGGAAGATATCAATATGGATAAACTAGCCCTGCAGCATGGAATGTCCAGAACATCTTTTTTCCGGAAATGGAGCAAGTTTTTCAAGGAGACTCCGGCAAAACAGCTATTGCAGCTGCGTCTTCAGGAAGCTGCCCGTCAATTGATAGAATCCCACTACCGGATCAATGAAATCGCTCAGCAGGTCAACATTCCGGATCCGGCTTATTTCTGTGCCGTTTTCAGAAAACATTACGGATTGACCCCAGCTGATTACCGGGAACAGAAACGTTCTTCCCATTCAGTCTCTGTGAATAAAATCCCGAACTCATTTTAACCCGAATCCGGTCAAGTCTCATTCCGTTCTTTCGGAAAACTATCCTGCTTTTTCCGGAATTCCCGGGGCGAGACACCCCAGAATTGACGGAACCGTTTGGAAAAATACAGCGGATCACTGAACCCGCATAACTCTGCAACTTCTTTGCAGCTGTAAGCATAAAACGTCAGAAGTCTGGAGGCATGAACCATTCTCAAATGATGCAGATAACTCATCGGCGGGGTCTGATAATACTGCCGGAACAGTGCCGTAAAGTGGGGGACCGAGAGCCCGAAATTTTTTGCAATGTGATCCATGGAAACTTCATTCCGGATCTGCGTTTCCAGAAATTGAGCCATTTTTTGAACTCTGGCGGGGATCGGGGCAGTTTTATTCTTATAGAGTCTGTGGATCTCATAAAGGAACAATCGCATAAGACTGCTCAAATAAAAACTGTCATCTTTTTGAATCGCCAGCTCATCCTGAAACATTGGCAAATATTTTGCAAATATTCTGGATGCATCGATTTGCAGCAGTTGCCCGGTGGGAATCTTCCAGTTATCCAGAAGCTGTTCCATTTCGTGGAAATTGACGATCAGCCAGGAGTGTTTCCATTGTTTCAGTTCGTTGCCGTAGCAATGGATGTCTCCCGGACGCCAGATCATCAGTTTTCCGGTGCAATCTTCCGCGTTGTCTGTTCCGGGATTCAAAAAGGCTTCATCATGGAAGTAAACGAAAAGCCAGGGCCAGGGATATGCTGCTTTGTCACCGTGCCGGACGATCATAGGTGAAACGGTTTCTTCCAGCTCAAAACCATAAATCAGAATTTCCTGTGATTTATCATTCCATTCATGGTGTACATCAAAGTAGGAGACCTTAGACTTCGTCATCGTTTCCTCTATGTTTCAGAAAACTCATTTATGCAGGAAAAATTGCTGTTCTTGAGGGTTATAAAAGCAATATAACACAGTTTTTAACGATTTCAAATTTTTTTCTTCTTTTTTTTCTGTTTTTCAAAAATAGATTGCTTTTAACTGGTTTTGATATGAAAAAAAATCGTTTTTGTTTGAAAAACAGTTTTTTGAAACAAGAAAATCAGATACTTTGGCAGAGAAGAAAAGGCAAGGAACGGTCAATTTTATAAAAATCATCGTTTCTTCCATATTTTTCATTAAATATTACATGCTGTAAAAGATTGACAATATGCAGAAAATATTGTATAATAACAGGGACCGGGTATTTTGATTTTTCCGGAAGGGGAAAACGGATATTCAGAAAATATCAGAGCAAAGAAAGAGGTAATATCATGGATCATGAAATAATGCTGAAAGAACTGCTGAAAAAGAGCGATAATAAATTTTTGAAGTCACTTGTGACGCAGATCCCTTTTTTGATTCCGGGGAAGGATTACCAATGCACTGAAACAAAGAAAGTCTCTCATCCCGGCGCAGTCGAAACAATCTTTCACCTTGTCTGCGATGCCGGTGTTGAGGTCGATTTTTCCTGTCTGGCTTGGGAAGATTCCTGCACGGTTGAGTTTTCCGGGAAAGTACGGAACACCGGAACAGAGGTTTCTTCTCATCTCAAGGGCCCTTTTGCGGCATACCTGAGTTTTAAAGATCCGGAAAACAAACTCTTTGAAGATTTGACCAAACTCAGATCCCGTACCATAATGGGCGGAGGCAACGTTGCCAGCAATGTTCCCCCGGTTGCGTACCGGATCAGTGATGTCATTGGTACAGTCAGTATGCACGGCGGAAAATGTTACGGCCATTCCACGGAACAGGAAATCCCCTGTCTGATGATGACTGATGCCGAGCAGACTTGCGGTTTTTATCTGTTTCTGGAATGGAGCGGAAAATGGATCCTTGAAGCGTCAAGATCCAGGGAGTCTGTGTTAGGAGTCTGGGCGCATCCGGCGGTAACAAATTTCCGTTTGCAGCCGGGTGAAGAGATCGAACTTCCGCGAGCTGTTCTCTGCTTCTTCGACGGGAATCTTGATGACGGCGGAAATGCCATGCGCCGGTATTTTGAAAAACATGTCCGCCGTGATCATATTCTGCCTGTATTTTACAATCATTATTATGCCTTTGCTGAAAAATTTGATGAAAATGACCTGAAGCGGGAAGCTGATTTTTACGCAGAACTCGGCTGCGAATATTTTGTCGTTGACGGTGGCTGGTATCTGAAAGGGTTCCGTGCAGGGATCGGGAATTGGGATATTCCGGATCCGGAGATCTTTCCTTCCGGATTGGAACATTTTGCCGATTATGTCCGTTCCCGCGGCATGAAATTCGGACTCTGGTTTGAACCGGAATTTGCCATGAAGGATTCTTCCTGGGTGCAAAAATATCCGCAATATTATATGGATGCACCGGGCAGAGTCAATCAGATCACCTGTCAACCCCACCAGACAAAATTGTACCGCTTTCATGATCCGGCGGCAAGAAAAGCGTGGCTGGATTTTATGGTGAAAACTGTAAAGCAGTATGGAATCGAATGGATCCGCTGGGATTGCAATGAAGCTCTTTCCGGTTTTTGGGAGTCCAACGAAACTCCGGAAGATGTCGGAAAAGTTCATTATCTTTATATCTGCGGGCTTTATGCCTTTCTGGATGAGTTCCGGAAAGCATGTCCGCAGGTTCATATTGAAACTTGTGCAGGTGGCGGGAACCGGATGGATCCGGGCTTGTTCCGCAGAGCCGATTCCGCCTGGATGAGCGATAATGTCTGGATTCATACAGCCAGAAGTTATCAGCGGAATCTCAATGTGTTTGTCCCCGGATACAGCAATTCTCTGTTCCGTCCGTGGGTTCCTTTTGAAACAGTTCCGCTGGATCATCTTTATTCAAGATTTGCCGGGTCTCTCGGTTTTTCCGAACGCTCAAGAAACTTCTCTGAATCTGCAAAAGAGGAAATGAAGAAACTTGTCCGGAAATATAAAGAGATCCGTCACTTACTGCTGAAAGATTATCACCGTCTTTTTGTGCCAGCCACATTGTCGGAACCCGATGGTTGGCAGTTCCATGATCCGGAAACTGATGAAGGAATTTTTGCCGTTTTCCGCTGCGATTCACCAACGGACAGCATTCCGGTTACTCTGAAGTTCACAGATGGCGGAGAATATGAAGCGGAAGATATTGCAACAGGAAAAACATTCCGGTTCTCAGGCGGAAAAGAGATAGCGGTCACTTTGGATCAGAAGTCTGATGCAGTTCTTTATCACTATCATAAAATTTCATAAATCAACATAATGGAGAGAGAAAAAATGAAACGCAATTATTCCGTCTTTCTTGGAAATGTAGGTTCCTGTCTTGACCGGTATTGTCCGGCTTACGGCAGAGAGTATTCAGTTGCAGAACTCTTTGACCGTGTTGCAACGATTCCGCTGATCCGGGGAGTGGATCTTGTGGCATCCCCGGGAATCCTTGCGGAATGCGAAACAGTCAAATCAAAAGTGAAGGAGCATGGATTAAAGGTTGTTTCCATTGCCGCCGATACCTTTACACAGGCGAAGTGGAAGCAGGGTTCTCTTTCCTGTTCCGATCCCGAAGTCCGGAAACAGGCATTGGAACATGCGGAAGAGGTCATCGCTCTCTGCAAAGAAGTCGATTGTGATCTTCTGACTTTCTGGCTCGGGCAGGATGGGTATGATGCTCTGTTTCAGGCAGATTACATGGCTGAACATAAATTCCTTATTGACTCTCTGACAACGATTTGCAAAGCGCATCCGGAAATGACAGTTGCACTGGAATACAAGATCAAAGAACCCAGAACTCACTCTTATGTCAGCACTGTCGGAACAACGATCCTGATCTGTCAGGCGACCGGGTGTGATAACTGCAAAGTCATTATTGATTATGGACATGCGCTGCTCGGTTATGAAAATCCTGCGGAATCTGTCGCCTTGCTCAAACAGTTCGGTGACCGGCTTTGCCACATCCATATCAATGACAACTACCGTTTGTGGGATGATGACATGATCGTCGGAACCGTTCACACACTGGAATATCTTGAATTTTTCTACTGGCTCCGCAGAACCGGTTATCAGGGCTGGTTTGTGATCGATCAGTTCCCGTACCGTGAAGACGGAAGAGATGCGGTTGCTGAAAGTGCTGAGTGGCTGGATTATCTCGAAACTCTTGTGGATCGTGCTGATATGGAGGAAATTGCAGAAGTTCTGAAAAAGAAGGATGCGGTTGCAGGATCAAAATTGATGCGGAAATTGTTGAAAGGAAATTGATCATGCACGAACTTCAGGAAAAATATTCAGTTCAGATTCAGGAACTTGCCGACAGTTCAGCAAAGTGCGGAAAACTTGGATTTGTTGCATCCCATGGCGGAAATCTCTCTTTGAATACTGGCGACGGCGTGATCCTGATCACTCCGACAAAAGTTACAAAAGAGGAGATCCGTTTTGAGGATATCGTTCTCATTGATCCGGATGGAACGGTTTTGTATGCGGCTCCGGGAAGAAAACCAACCGGAGAAACGCCCATGCATACTTTTATTTATAAGAGACGTCCCGATTTGAGGAGCCTTGTCCATGCTCATCCGCCGTATTTGACCGGATTTTCCATTTCCGGCGGTGAGATCCTTGCCCGTCCGATCCTGCCAGAGCCGTGTATTGAACTGGGACCGATCCTTGCTGTACCTTATGCCGAACCGGTTTCAGAGGCTCTTGCAAACTGTTTTGCAGAAGTTCTGCCCCGTTCCAACGCATGGCTCATGAAGAATCACGGGATCACCATCGGTTCCGATCAAGGCGTTGCCCGGACACTTGGACTGCTCCAGATGGCAGAAGCAATGGCGATTTCTGTTCTGACTGCACAGATGACCGGAGGTGTTCATGAAATCCCTGAACATGAAGTGGAAAACCTCAGCCGGGTGTTGGAAGGGCGCGGTTTGCCGTGTCCCGGTGATCCCCGCAGAAAAGCAACCCTGAAATCTCTTTACTACTCATGAAATATCCGAAGATATATCTGTCAGTTGATAATTGTGTTGCATCGAAACGGTGGACCCGTCCACAGGATTGGATGCGCCTGATCTCTGATTGCGGCGTTCATTATGTGGAAGCAAGTGCCGATAATGAATGTGATCCGCTTTATATGGATGATGCCTATCTGGAAGATTGGGTTCGGGATGTCCGGAAATATTCTGCAGAATATCAGGTGAAAATCGCAAATCTCTATTCCGGTCATGGCACTTATTCTACCCTCGGATTGGCGCATACGGACCCGCGCAATGCTGAAAAAATGCTTTACGGCTGGCTTTGTAAAATGCTTGAGATCGCTTCAAAACTGGATTGCGGACTGGGATTTTTTTGTCACGCTTTTGATCAATCAACTTTGCAGGACCCGAAGCGTTACAGCGAAGCCATGAATGAACTGACAGATCGTCTTGCCGTTCTTGCCGGACGCGCCGATGAATTGAATGTGCCCTCTGTCGGCGTGGAACAGATGTATACTCCCCATCAGGTTCCATGGGGATTTTCCGGCGCAAAAACGCTGCTTCGTGAGATCAAACGGCGTTCCGGAAAAAACTTCTATCTGACGATCGACACCGGGCATCAATGCGGACAGAATAAATTTTTGCGGCCGGATCTTTCAACGCTGGAACAGATCATTTCCCGTTACCGGGCAACCGGACGGTTTGATGGCGTTTGGATCGGACCGGAAAAGATTTATACAATGATCCGGAACGGGGAAAGTGCTTCAGCTGTTGACCGGGCTTTGGATGAATTCCCTTATCTCTTTGCGGGAGAAGAAGATTCGGATGTTTATTCCTGGCTCCGGGAACTTGCTCCCTATTCGCCGGTGATCCATCTGCAGCAAACGGATGGAAGACGCTCCGCACATCTCCCGTTCAATGCCGCAAACAACGAAAACGGTATCATTACGGGGGAAAAAGTTCTGGCAGCTATTGCGGAATCGTATGAAAAACCGCTGGAAGATGGTATGCCGGATCGCTGTGAGGAGATTTATCTGACATTGGAAGTTTTCGGCGGGACTGCTGATTTGCCTGTGGATATCGAATACAAAATCAGAGATTCCGTGGAGTATTGGCGGAAATTTATTCCTGAAGATGGTATGAACCTGTCAGGGGTTTTATAATAAATCAATATAATAATGGGGTGATTTCAGAAGTTCGGAAATTTTGACAGAAAATGATTGTTGATGAAAAGGAAAAGGAGCTCAACAGGATTTTTCCGGCATTTTGAAGACTTTTGAAATTACCCCAACTTAAAAGAAAGGAGAAATGTGAAAGAGACACTGATAAAAAAGGAAAATCAGGAGTGTACAAAAAAACAGAAATTTATTTTTAACAGGAAGGAGAAGGAAGAAATGAAACGTCTGTTTACATTGATTGAACTTTTGGTTGTTATTGCGATAATCGCGATTCTTGCCGGAATGCTTTTGCCTGCTTTGAACACTGCAAGGGAAAACGGCAGAAAAGCCTCTTGCACGAATAATATGAAAGAAATCGGCTTGGGGACAATGCAGTATCAGGGCGATTACGATGATTATTTCCCCTTTAACAAACCAAAAGCTGCCAGTGCTGATGGAATTATTTTCCTTTTAGACGGAGGAAACAATGACCTGGGATATATCAAAATCGCTATGATGGATTGTCCATCTGACAGGACAAGAGTTTCTCAAGTTGATTATTGGCCTTACCGCGGAGAAAAAAATATCAGTTACTGTTACAACGCAGCTGTCAACTCTCCTGCAAAAGGCGATTCCAACAACCAGAACTGGATGGGAAGAAGATCCTCAAATTTCAAGTTCCATTCCAAAAATATCCTTTGGTTTGAAACTGACAGAAAGAAGAACGGAGCGGAAAACTGCTGCTCTGGAAATATTCATCCCTGGTCAGGTACGATTTGGAGTTATGGTACTGAAAAAGAAGATAATCCTCATCATGGTCAGACAGACAACCATGCGTTTATGGATGGTCATGTTGAAAACCTGGATGGTTTGAAGTTCACAACAAGCTATATCACGACAAGCGATCCGGCACCCTATGGAGCGAACTACACCTGGTTTAACAGGAAATAACAAAGGAAGTTTTTTTATGCTGAAACACAAAGTTTTACTGGTGCTTGCGATATCTGCAATGATTTCTGCAAGCCAAGCTCAAACGGCGCATGTCATGCCCGGAAAATGGTATGACAATATCGTGCTTGCCACAGACAACAATCAACCGATCGCTGATTCGGTCAAAACCCGGTTCAATGTAACGGCTGATGATGAAGCCCTGATCGTCAAAATAGAAATGAAGGATCCCAATGCGAAAGATATCCGTTCCCTT
Organism: Lentisphaerota bacterium; assembly: GCA_015061845.1. GTDB lineage: Bacteria > Verrucomicrobiota > Lentisphaeria > Victivallales > UBA1829 > SIG79. Next base: position 77,752 of record SUVT01000001.1, on the reverse strand, counting down.
CCGAAAGGAAAAGACGGTCAATGGAGCCGCTGCGATTCCATTGAGATCTTTCTTGATCCCGGCCGTACCTGTGCCAATTACCAGCAGGTGGCAGTTTTTGCCAATTACTCCAAGTGGGACAGACGCTGGGACAAAAAACTCAAAACATCCTGGACATACTCTCTGAAGATCAACGATGACAGCTGGAGCGTGGAAGTCCGTCTTCCCTTCTCCGATCCCGGCATGGTCAAGCCGAAAACCGGGGATATCTGGGGATTCAATGTCTGCCGTAATGTAAAAAACCCGAAAACCGGGGATTTCTTCTCCACCTGGGCGCATGTCGGCACTGTTTTCAACCGTCCTGAACGGTTTGGTATGCTGGTGTTCGGTTCCCCTGAAGAAGCGGAAAAGGCTTTGCGGCAGAAAGTTGCAAAGGCTCTTTCTGAATTGATCGCTGAACTGAAACAGAAAGGGATCGAGCAGGAGTTTTCTGCGCAACTGAAAAAAATGAAAAAGAGCTGCACGGAAATGGATATCCGTGATATCCGCGATGAAATGCTTGTCATTGAAAATATGAAAGGACTGAAAAAATGAATGTAAAAAAGTATCTGTCACTTCTGCTGGCAGGAACTGCTATCCTCTGTTCGGGATGGTCAAAAGACGGGGAATTGCCCTGGCGGAGAATCGATGATTCTCTTGTGACCCCTCACAGAACCTTTGCAAATCCTGTTTCCGGAAAGAAACTCTCTGCAATCATCCTTGCAAACGGGATCGGTGCCCGCGAAATCGTGGAACTGAAACAGCGGTTCGAGTATGATTATGAACTCTGGCCGCTTTTAAGCAGAAAGATCTTCTCTCCCTTTACGGTCGGACACGACGGCAGTAAGGTGAACAAAAGACCTTATGCTCTGCTGATGAGCGAAGAGGACTACAAGGACGAATTGAAAAAACTCCTTGCCGCAATGAGAAAATCTGATCTGATCATTCTCGGAAAACATCCTTTTGATGCTGTCCCGACAGATATCCGCAACAAAATGCTGGATCATGTCAAACAGGGTGCCGGAATGATCATCATCACCTTTGACGGGGAAGATCAGAATATCAAAGGATTCTCTTTCAAACCTGTCTCCATTGATTTCCCGACCGAAAAGTTGCCTGCTCTTGCGGGTGTAAAAGTGAAGGTCGCCGCTCACGGTAAGGGAAAGATCATGGTCATCAATTACAAGAAAAATCATCAACTCAGAGATGGGTATCTGATGGAATCTCTGACTCCCTACGAATGTGATGATCCTCTGTATTATGATTACTACCATGCATTCCTCGGTAAATGTATGTGGTACTTGAAAGATCCTGCACGGAAAGTCATTTCCAAAGTTTCTGCAGATGGAAAAATCCTGTTGTCCAGAGTTCCCGCAGGCAGCAGCATCTCCTATGTTGTCGCAGATGTTTACGGAAAAGAGATCGCCGGCGGAAAACTCAAAGCTCAGAAAAATGTATCTGTCAGCCTCAAAGATCTTCCTGCCTCCGCACGGATGCTGGATGTGAAGGTGCTTGACAAAGCCGGAAAGACCATTGATTTTGCTGTAACCCCCATCAGCATCAAAACAGTCTCTTCCATCAAAGCTATCGCTCTGCCCAAAGATGGATTCAAGCCGGATGAAATCATCTCCGGAAAAGTGGAACTTACCGTTCCGGTCAAAGGAAAGATCCAACTTTCCGCAAAAGACAACCGCGGCAAGATCATCTATCAGGAAAACATTGCCATCAACGGAAAAAGTGCCGGTTTTACAGCAAAGATCCTTCACCAGAAGAGCGCCTATGCTGTTCTTTCTGCCAAGCTGATCGCCAACGGAAAACTCCTGGATGAAGCCTGCGAAAACATCTACTTCAATACGACCGATGATGTCAGTGATTTTGCGTTCGGAATGTGGTCATACGCAACATCTTACAGCCGTGTCGAATACCTCTGGCTGAAAGAGATGAACAAATGGGGCGTTGATAATGTGATGGATTGTCATATGATGTTCGCTCCGGTCTATAAAGCGAAAGAAGCTCCCCGCAAACTCAAACGGGCAGGGATGAACTGCGCCTATTATCTCCACCGTGTTGTGGGTGATCACTGGATCAAATACTGGAAATATTGCGGTTACGGTTTCTGGGAAACATATCAGAAAAACGGTTCGATCTATGATAAAAACGGAAAAACACTTGACCGTGGAGTCACAAGTGACATCAAAATCGTGGAAGCCGCAAAGGATATCGGTGTTCTGTTCTACAATCTGGGCGACGAAAACTGTCTCTCTCTTCGTGAAAAGGATGAAAACTGTTTCTGCAAGGATTGTCAGCGCAGATTCCGTGCCTATCTGAAACGGGAACATGGAACCATTGAAAATCTGAACAAGAACTACGGAAGCAAATATAAATCTTTTGAAGAGATCACAGCCAAACCCTTCCCGAAATCAGTGGAAGCCGGACAGTATTGTGAATGGCTTGATTTCCACATGTTTATGGAAGAACAGTTCATCGACTGGCATCGTTATCTGAAAGCCAAGATCCGCTCTGTCGACCCCGAAGCCCGTGTCGGTCTGGAAGGTATGGTCTATCCCTTCTCCTCCTTCACCGGATTCAACCTTTACAAGATGATGCCTTACTTTGAATTTTGTGCCCCTTATTACTGTGTGCGCGATGCAAAAGCGATTCTGCAGTACATGCCTGCCAATTCAAAGCGCGGCGTTGTCCGCAGTGCATGGTTCGGTGCGTATGAAGGGGAAATGAAAGATCAGTTCGTTCAGCAGCCTCCCTGGAGATACCTCTTTGGCGGTCTGGGCGGTGCTTTCTACTGGTTCAGTGGTGCTCCCACCGGTGTCGGCGGATTTACCACCAGCGGAATCAACGGTCCCGACCTGCGGATGCTCCGTCAGTTCACAAAAGCTGCCGAAGAAGTCACTCTCATCAAAGAAAGCGGTGTCGGTAAACTGCTGATAAATTCACAACTGCGTGATGATCAAATCCTTGTGCATTATTCCAATAACAGTTTGCATGCTTCCACTCTTTATCCTGACAAGAGTACATGGGAGATCTCCCACACTGACTTGCAGGGGTTGCTGGGAAGCCTCGGACTGGGATATCGTTACATCTCCCCGCCGGAACTGGAAAAAGGTGTCCCTGCAAAGACCAGGGTCATCTTCCTGCCTTACTCTCAGGCAATGAGTCCGAAAGAAGTGGAAAATCTCCGTCAGTTCGTCAAACGCGGCGGAATGTTGATTGCTGACCACAATCCTGCATTTGCCAATCAGCACGGCAGATGGCTTGACAAGAGCCAGCTTGCAGATGTCTTCGGCAAGTTCAAAAAGATGAATATCAACCGTTACGGAAAAGGGTATGCTGTCTATCTTGATGACTACCTCAGCGGTGTCAATGCCAGAATCATGAAAAATCAGGCATCCGGAATCCAGAATGGAATCCTCCGGATCTTGAGCAAAGCCGGTGTCAAGCCCTTTGCAAGCGTGATCGACAGCGATGACAAGATCCGTGAAGTTGCCCTCTTTGACTTCAAGAACACCACCTATGTTTGTATGCTGGCGCAGCGTTCTGTTGAGGGGGAAAAGCGGGTCAGTGCCGTTGGTGCTGAAGGCGGAGCAAGTGCAAATACTGCTGTCGGCGGTTCTTTCACCAGAAAGGTCACTCTGCTCAAACCTATGCATGTCTATGACATTATGAACAAGAAATATCTTGGCAAAATCAAAGAGTTCACCGTGGAACTTGAGCCAGCAGTCGGCAGAGTCTTTGCCTGCAAAGAAGAACTTGCCAGGGTTCCCGGCGTTTCTGTGAAAGGGATGTTCAGCCGTGTGACCCGCGGCGAAGCAGTTGAATTCCGTCTTTCCAATGTGGATAACACTGCGATCGTGACCATTACCGATCCTGATGGAAAAGTTGCTGATGTTCAGCGTGTCACAACAAACAGCGCCCGTTTCGTTCCTGCATACAACGATAAAACAGGAACATGGAAAGTATCTGTCCGTGACGTTGTCAGCGGACTTTCCTCTGAAACTGCCTTTACTGTAAAATAATCAAGGAGAAAGAAAAATGAAAAAACTTATTGCAGGATTTGCGGCAGCAGCTATGATGTTCGGACTTTTTGCACAGGAAAATCTGGTTCCGAATGGAGATTTTGAATCTATTGAAAAGAGTGCAAAAGCGACCAGTAAGTATCTGATCGGTCAGATCCGGAACGGTTGGGATCTCGGGGCAGGGCCTGTTGTAACTCTTCCGAAAAATTGGCTTCTGAACGGCGGAAAAGGCAAACTCCGTGTCATCACTGTCGGCGAAAAAGGCGAAAATAAAGAAAATGTCCACGGCGGAAAAAATGCTCTTTATTTTGAAGAGATGAACGGACACTTTGCAAGCAGCTGCAATGTCAAACCCGGAAAATATGAAATCTCCTTCTGGTACAAAGGCACTGGAAAATTCGGATTTGTCACCTACCTGTACGGGATTAATCCCACCACAGGGAAAATCGGCAGACATATCACCTCCAGAGTGGTTTGTTTCATCACTGCAAACAGCCCTGACCAGTGGAAACAGTACAAGAAGGTCGTTGAAATCGGCAAAGGCATCGCTGATGTAAAGCAAGGGGCACTTGCTCACTACGGCTCCAAGGGCGGCTATTATATCGATGATATCGTCCTGAAAGAGGTCAAAGAATAAGCCGGATCAATAACGCCGGAGCGGATCTGCAATTCCGTTCCGGTCAATAAAAAAGCAGATCTCCCGACGATGGTTTTTCGTACGGGAGATCTGCTTTTCTTTCAGCTTGAAAAACAAAATGTTTTCGCTTACTTGTATTCAATGGTCACATCGGAAATCGCGGCGGCTTCTGTTCCGTTCATCTTGTAGAAGATCATCAGATATTTGGCACCGATTTTCATACCTTTTCCACTGACTTTGACCTTGATCTGTTCAAAGCCCTTATTGGAAAGTTTTCTGTTCCACAAAGGAGTGGATTTCGGGACCCATTTACCGTCCTGCAATTCACAGATCCCTATGCCGATCTGTCCGGATTTGCTGTCTGCCGGACGCGCGGCACTCACTGTCACGTTCAGGGAGGTGCCATACCAGCGGAACTGAACATGGGCAAACTGCACCTGTCCTTTCGGACTTTTATTGATCACAGCTTTTTTGCCAAAAAGTTCGCCCATGACGGAGCCACCTCTTCTTTTTATTTTAGTTGCAGTGTAATTCCGTTTTGCCTCTTCTTTGCTGACAGCGGCATCGCCGATGCGGATCAAACGAATGTCACCGATGTAAAGCGGTTCATCTTTCTTGAAATTGGAAGGACGGATAATGATATTGGCTCCGGTGTGGACGACTCTGACCGTTACGACTTGCGTAAAGACCTGCCACTGGTTTGCAGGGATCTTGATCTGACGCAAATCTTCCCAATTTTTGTTTCTGCCATCGACACAGGGCCAGAGAGAAAGATCCATGATCGCCTGTTTTGACGGAGTTTTCACCTTCATGGAAACAGCCCAGATCCCCGGCTTGAGATCTTCTGTGATCGTAAAGGAGACAACATGGCTGAGCATGTTATCATCGGGATTCGGCACCCCTTTGGGCTGTGCAGGCATGAGTTTGAGTGTCTTCTGTCCGTTGCAGAGAACTTTATCGGTGATCTCATAAGGAACAGAAGTTTTGATCCTCATCGTTGACACCGGCTTAGTCAAACCGGGGTTGCAGAAATGGTTTTTCGCCTTGTCTCCCAGTGTGATGAGACCGATCATATCTTTCACATTTTTCGGAAGTCCGGGGATGCTCTCCAAAGTTTTCAGGCTTTTCAGCACTTCTTTGGACTCAAGATAGCGTATGGATTTCAACAGACCGGCGGTGATCAGAACGCTTTCATCGGTTTCATACATTCTGCGTTTGATATAAACATTCTGCAACTCTTTACCGAAATCCGGATTGGTGAAGTATGCAGTTGCCCGTTTGTGCTGAGCAAGAAGACGGGGCATATCACTCTTCAGGAAATTGAAGTATGCAATAGTATCTTTGACAGTACGGAATTCGCCGTTGTCGGATGCACGGTATGCCATTCCTTTGAAAGATGCTTCACAGTCGACATTTTCCATGTGGCGGAGCAGCAGAGCGGCGCGGGCTTTTTCACCGGGTGTTTTGGCAAGTTCATTCACCTTGATCGCAAGATCGACCAGCTGTTTGGTAAAACCCGGTTTCAGTGCGAACATGTGGTTTTCGTTGGCATAGGCATAAATATAATTCCGTGCGCGGTAAATCGGAGTTTTTTTCATTTCTGCAGAGAGCCAGTAATTTTCAGACAGCTGATAAATCTTTTTCAGATGAGGTGCGGCATCTTTTCCGGCAAAACGGATGTACCACTCTTCCAGGATCTGATCGGGATCAGCATTGATATCTTTCAACAGACGGCTGACGAGATAGAATTTCGGTCCGTCGAGCATATCCATCATACGGTTTTCCGCAAAGTAGGAGCGTCCGCCGTTGGCATAAAGATATTTCAGCAAAGCGGCATGATTCTTGAAGTTGACCCGGGGAATGATATAATTTCTGCCCCAGGAGTAATCCCAGATACCTGTATTGGGAACCTTTTCACCCCACTCTTTGATCACACCGTAATGTCTTTTTTTGACGGCAGGATCAAAGGCACTGAGAACAGAGTCAAGTGTCATGACCGGTACAACATTTTTATGAACCGGGAACGCCGGCGGCATAATGGTTCCGGTGTAGGCAAGAAGTCCGATCTTCAAATCAGGATATTCTTTGCAGACGATCTCAGCGACTCTGTTAACGAATGTATAATAGCTGTGAGAGTGGTTGGATTTGTCATTGATAAAAATGCTGCGGCGGAGCCCTTTATCCATCTCAAGGCAGTCTTTGCATTGGCAGAATCCTCCATTGTCATTGCAGCCGAGAGTGATGGACGGCTGCGGATTGTTTTTCAGGATCTCAAGAATGTTTTTTGCAGCTTCCTTTGCTGTTTTCGGATTGGAATAGCAAGGCTGCCATCTGTTGTAGAGACTTGCCGGTTTGACAAGTTTCTTTCCGCGCAAAACAGGCATGATCGCTTCGGGCCAGCCTTTTTTGTATTTGTGCGCCGGGAAAGCGTAAACCGGGAGCCCGTGACCGTGCTGGAATCCGGCTTTGTCATAAATCCCAAGTTCGATGTTATGATTTGCCTGATACCAGATACTGCGATGCAGAGAGTAGCCTTCCGCAGACTTCATCATCTTCGTTTCAACCGAGACATGCTTTCTGGGTTCATACTGGAACATACATTTTTCTGCACCGAGGAAACGGGTGTCAGCTCCTTTTTCCAACAGCATGTTCAAAGCCTGGAAAATGGAGTGCTGAGAAGCTGTGATCTTCATTACTTTCTCAGACGGAAATTCGATTTTCCAGTCATGATGTTTTCCCAGTTTTACATTCTTATCAATGACGATCTGAATGGTATAGGGCAGGGCTTTCCCGTTTTTGGGCAGGGCGGAACCGGTAATTTTTTTCAAATATGTATTGAAAAGATCGATCTGTTCCAGACTTGCCTTGTCAAGATCGTTCCCGATTTGAATTTGTGCTGTCGGTTTGGAATCACGCACAAGATAAAATTCTGCTGCGTTCAATGCAGAAATTGCCAGAATTGCTGCTGAAATGAATAGTCGTTTCACTGTTTTTACTCCTTCTCAGTTGAATATTGAATCTGTTATCTGAAATACAGCCTGCAATATTTCTTTTATTACGGCTCATAGGTGAATTGTGTATATTTCGGTTCTTCAAAAAACACTTTGTTCTTCCAGAAATATTCTCCCCTGAAGGATCTGACATTCCCTGCAACAGCAAGGACATTATCGGACCCCTGATGGTGGGAATCCGGCATCATTGTACTTCTCTTTGAACTGAAATCCTGAAGACCATATACAGTTTGATTTGATTCGGCGGTATAATCATGAGTATCAGCCATGAGAATGATTCTTGTCATTGCTACATTTCCCTTTCCGAATTTAAACGGAGAATAATACTTCGGAGGATTCACAAAATAGCCGAGCAATTGTTGAACGCCGTAACTGCGGTTTACGGATTTTTTATTTTCTTTCTGCCAATCATAGTTCATTGTACCATTTGCGACTTTACCAAATTCCCTTGACCGATCTCCGGGACAATCAAAGATTTTGATAGAAACGCCATTCTTTTTTATATCCGTATACCCGGCAGCAAAAAGAGTATAGAATGGGGAAATTTTCTCATTTGATTTCTTAAAATATCTGTACGGCATGAAATCATTGTTGTCAGATGCATAATTTCCGAATATCACACCAGCCTGTTTCAGGTTGGATGTACAGGAAGCACTCCAGCCCTTGGCTCTGGCATTATTCAACGCCGGCAGCAGCATTCCTGCGAGAATTGCAATAATGGCAATCACAACAAGCAGTTCAATCAAGGTAAAGTACGATTGCTTTGTCTGCTTGCGGAAGAGGTGCTGAACAGATTTTGTCATTTTGTTTGTCATCATCATATTTCCTTTCTCTTTTTGTTTTTTATAAAATCAGTTGTTGAATTTCGGATCGCCAGAGAGGGCAAGACAAAGATTTGCCCTGAACTTTTGTTTTGAAGAAACATATCAAATGTTTTCCGGATCATCTCTTTTTCGTTGATACTGATAGAAGTCAGTGGGCAGAATGGATGTTCACACCATGGGGTGTTGTAATAGCCTATAACGGCAATATCTCCGGGAATTTTGAATCCGCGTTTCCTGAGAATCGCAATCGCTCTTACTGCCACAATGTCCTGTGAACTGTAAACTCCGTCAAAGGTTTCACTCTCAACGATCTTGTAAAAATCCACCAGTCTGTCTTCCGAAAGGATCAGCTCCACATCCTTGCAGGAGTCCTTGACAGCCGCGAATGCGCCATCGCTTGATACATTCCATCCTGTATGCACAAGGATCCGGCGGCAGCCGCAGTCGATCAGGTGACGGACTCCGATATACATTCCATGGTTCCAATCCGTGGAAACCCCCGGGATCCCGACTGTTACTGCGTTGGCGTTTGCATCAAAATAATAGAACAGCTTTGTTCTTTTTTTGAGTTCAGAAAACGCCTCTGCCGGAAGTCTTACATCATACCCGTCGAAAAAGATCGCTTCATATTGATCTGCAAATAAAAGAAGCCGTTCATAGAGTTTTTCCGGCTCGTTTTTGTAGCGGATGGTATCTTCCAGCAGAACAGCATATTCCGGATATTCCTGAATACAGGCACAAAGTTCACTCAGAAAATTACCATACAGATGCGCACTTTTGGTTTGTTCCAGAATCAAAATCTTTTTTGATTGAGGCTTGGGAACATTCACACAGTAACCAAGCCCCTGATGAGCCGTGATCAGTCCGTCATCCTGAAGCTTCATCAACGCTTGCCGTACTGTCCCCGGTGTGCTGAAATAGATTTTTGCAAGTTTGCGGAGTGACGGCAGGAATTCTCCCTCCGGATAAACTTTGTTCCGGATATTTGCCAGCAGAGACCTGTAGATCCTTTTCTGGTTTGATTCGGTTTTATCCATGACTGTTTATCTCCCCATATTGTTTCAAACTCTGCATAAAGATAAACTGTTTGACAGATGTTTTCAAATACTGTTTAATCAAAAGAAATTTTTTTTGAACAGTTGAGCCTGCAAATCAGCCGCGATAAAAAACATCAGTTTTTTACATCTGTCAGAAATGTTTTATTATCACATGTTTTTGTAAAAAAAATCCTTCTGCTATACTGCTCAAACTGTTTAATTTTTATATCGTTTTTTATTCAGTTTTTTGCTGTTTCCTGCTTGATAAATACCTGTGGAAAACCTATAGTAAACTGTAAGCGTAATGCTTATGAACTTACATAATTCCAAAACAGAAAATGATAGAAACAAAGGAGAGTAAAATATGAAATATTCTATTCTGCTTGCCGGAATTGCGGGATGTTTTGCAAGCATTCTTCACGGCTCAGTCAACGATGCTCAGACAATACAGGAGCAATGGCAGGAAAATATCAGGAAAAATGCTGTTTATTCACCGAAATTGGATGGAGCTGCATACTTTGATGCATCTCTTCCAACAGACCTCTTTGAAAAAATTGCAAAGGGCGAGTTCACCCGTAATTTCTATCCGGTCTTTTCGGACCGCAAAGCATGGGAAAAAGCACGGCAGAGCAAATATGCGGATCAGATCATCAAGCTGGCTGATGCGGTCCCGGAACATCAGGTCCCGCAGCTTCTTTTCAGCAACTACCGCCGTTTTGTCACGGATGGCAACAGAGTCGATTATCAAACACCCTATTACCAGCGTCGGAAACAGATGGCTTATCTTTCTCTTGCTCTTTGTCTGACTGGCGATAAAGAAAAATATATGCCCCGGCTGCTGGATCATGTGCTGGCGATCCTGGAAGAATCTTACTGGTGTGTTCCCGCCCATGCCCAATGGGATTTCAAGAAAAAATTCTTGTTTGACCGTCCCCGTGCGGATCTTTTTGCCTCGGAAACCGGGGCGCAAATGGCGATCCTTCACCATATCCTCGGAGCAGAATTCGATAAATACATTGAAAATCTTTCAGAACGAATCCGGACTGTAACTTTGGAACGGACTCTTTATTCCATCATGTACCACCCTCTGACGAAAGAAATGACCTGGTGGAGATTATCCCAAAAGTCCAACTGGAGTGTCTGGTGTTCTTACAATAACAGCATCGTCGCTGTATTTTTGGAAAAAGATCCTGCAAGAACAGCAGCTTTTCTCCGGGAATTTTTGAATATCAATGCTAATTTTACATACCATTATACCGATGACGGCTATTGTGAAGAGGGGCCTGTTTATTTCACGAAAGCCGGGTTGAAGGTGTTTTCTTCCCTGTATCTTTTCCACAAAATCCGTCCGGGCAGCATGGATAAAGTATTCTCCATGCCCCGTGTCCGGGCAATTTTTGAATATATTTCCCATGTGGGGATCGGGGATAACCATGTGGTGAATTATGGTGATAACGGTCCATATCCCACCATAGAGGTCAATGTTCCGATTTGCGGAGAAATCCTGAAATCCGCTCCTCTGAAAGGATTGAATAATAAAGATTCAGAATTCACTCTCGGGGAAAGTGCAAATCACCTCAGCAACTGTATGAAACTTCTCTTTGAACTTCCGGAATTACAGAATAACAATTGTGAGATTCAACCGTTTTCCCTGTTCAAGGACCGCCTTGCGATTCTCCGTTCCAAAGGGTTTTCCGTTGCCGTTAAAGCCGGACATAATCAGGAGCTTCACGGTCATAATGACCTCGGGCATGTCACTCTTTATTTCAAAAATCAACCGATCATCATTGATGCCGGTTCTGGAGTTTATACAAGGACTAATTTTTCCAATAAGCGTTATACCTTATGGTACACAAGAGGTTCCGGACACAATGCCCCTGTTTTCGGTTCCCGTGAACAGGTGGTTGGACGTCAATATACCGCAAAGTTCCTCCGGGTTGACCGGAAGAATATCACAGTGGATCTTGGAAACGCATATCCGGAAAAAGCCGGGGTAAAGAGTTTCAAACGGAGTGTTGATTTCTCAGAAAATAAAGTGTCTCTTTCTGATCAGTTTGCAACTTCAGCTTCTCTTCCTGCAACCGTGACGTTCCTGACCCCCTGCAGCGTTCAGGTGCTTTCTGACAATACGATTTTGCTTGGCGATGTGAAAATAGTTCTGCACGGGATCAAGCTGCAGAAACTTTCTCCCAGAGATTTGGGGCGTTACTGGGAAAAACTGACAGCCGTTGAATTGAAAAGTACCGGAAATGATTATAAAATCACCTTTGAGGAGAAATGATCCCGGGAAAACAATTCCTTTGCGGCGGCACCAATAAAAAGGTGCCGCTTTTTTTTACGTAATTCAGGCAAACTGTCAATCAAAAAATTCATCTTCAGGATCAAAGGCGGGAAGAGAAACGTTTACCACTTTCAAGTTCCCCAATGCACGATGACGGCAACCAGGGTTGATCATGATGGAACTGCCGGGTTCGACAGCCAGTTTTTCGCCGTCCAGCTCCAGAAAACCGTTTCCCTCCAAAATATAGTAGATCTCTCTGTGTTTTTTATGATAATGCAGTTTTGCATCAATACTGATTTCAACTACATGGAAAGAGACTTCCCCATCTGATTCCTGAATAAAAGCCCGTTTGCTCATTCCGCAGGGACACGGGACGGGGAGAATATCGGAAAAATCAACTTTTGCATAATTCTTTATTTGCATTTTAAGTCTCCTTTGTCAGTTTTAAAAAAACTCTTTTGCTTTCAGGATTTCCGGATCAAGATCCCGGTAAAGGTCATGTTGTATAAAGATTCAGTTGTCATGAAATTATCTCTGGATTCATGACATATTTCAATCCTTTCCTTGTCAGATTCCATTATTTCAGATGTTTATTAACAAGGGGTTGGGTCCAGGCACATTCGGTTTCAGGATAAAGCGGTGCTTGGAAACGGGATTTTTTGTCAGAAATAACAATAGCACGGACATAAAGATCATCATCTTTGAGCTTATAAGAACCTTCTGATCCCTTTACAGTCAGAGCAGTTGTACCGATATTTTCAGGAATTATCGGTAATTTTCTTGTGTATTTCGGTTCTTTGGCGGGAAATTCCCTGTACTCAATCGAACGATCGAAGTTTTTGTTGGTAACGATGAACCGGATTTGATAGTTTACATTTTTTTCAGCTTTCACTTTGACCGTTAAGGTTTTAGCATTGCTGTCAAGAGTGACATCTTCCAAAATCACACCATTTGTTGCATAGAAGTCCCCTCGGTTCAAGGCTTCTGCAAGAGAATTTCCTGTCATTTTTCCCGGACAATTCACCATGACCCATCCAAGATTGTTGCCCGAATATTTTCCAACAGCATCAATATAGAAATGAGAATCATCTGTGGCTGTTCCATAGATAATATTCTGTCCGCGATCAAGGCGGAGTGCCAAAATAAAATCCCAGAATTTTTCTGCGGAAAAAATATGATCAACAGGAATAGAACTTCCATTATTGCAAATTTCAAAGTGGGTGATCTCCGGATTGTCAAGAACGGTAACAGGGTCAACATCCCATGCCCAGGAGTACGGATGGTTGACCATGAAGAAAGAATGAGCAGGATTGGAGTTTACCGCTTTTTTATATTGTTCAAAGTTCTTTTTTACAGTTTCTGTTCCGGTTTTTCCGGAAAGCGGCGGAAACGTTTTTGCTATATTGAAAACATTAAAATGATTCTGATAAGTACCGGGTCTGTCATTAAATTTCAGACCCATTACTGTAATTTCTTCCCCGGGGACAAGCAAGAATTTATCTTCTTCATTGAACAGTTCTTGCAGCTCTTTCATCGTTCGGAGCTTGACATATGTGCGGAAACTGATTTTTTTGGAAATTACATTTCCCTTCATCAGTTTTTTTGCATGTTCATATTCAACAGAACCGAGATTACAGGGCCATGGACCGGTTTCCCGTTGAACTGGAAGCCATAAATCCCCTTCAGGGTAAACATTATGATCTGAAATACACATAAAATCATATCCCAGATTTTTATATGTCTGAACGGCTGTTTCCGGAAGCGATCTGCCATCTGACCAGAGTGTATGACAATGCAAAGCACCCTTTCTCCAAACTTTGCCGTCCGGCTGTTCCATGTCAGTTGTTGAACATCCCATACAGAGAGCTAGAGCAGTTGCTGATACCATATTAGGTATAATTTTTTTCATGGTGATTTCTCTCCTGAGTGATAGTGTCCTAAATTTTGCGCACATTTTATTTTGACCGATTATCAAAACCATGTACGTTTTGTTTACTATATTACCAAAATTCCATTTTACAAACGAGATATTGACGATCTTCCCATTTTGTCGTAGAAATATGCCGTAATCTTGCTCCGACTAACATCATTGCAGAATATCCATCAGGAAAACTGCCAACAACTCTTGTTCGCCGTCGAATCTCTTTCATAATACGCTCCAACCCGTTATTTGTCCGGATCTTACGCCAATGTTCTGATGGAAAATCCATGTAAGATAATGTTTCTTCAAAGATCAGTTATGATCTGTCAAAAGGTTGTTCCTTGATACCAAGTGTGTTATAAAGAATATCCCTCAAATATTGCACCGTCCGCCATTGTATTGTTCAAAAGAATTTTTTTGCTTTCATGATTTCCGGATCAAGATCCTGGTAAAGGTCAAACATTCTGCGGTAAAATTCATTCCGTTTCCCGGTAAAACGATGGATCGGATATGCTTCCAATGCAAGAGCAAACACTTCCGGAGAACGTTCCGCGATCGCCCGGGCAAGCAGTGTCTGATGTTCGGAAAGTGAGGCCGTCAAACCGTAGAAAGGTTCCGGGATATATTGATCCTTCACCGGGATCAACTCTTTTCCGCAGATATCCATTGTATATTCTGCTGCCCAATGGGACGGAAAATCCGCAATGGCTCCCCGGCTGGGCGCAGATGCAACGATCCGCATCGTCTTTTTCCCTGCAACAGCCTTAAAAATCGGCAGAGAGATGTCTCTGAGATTTTTACCGTACAACTCCTGATTTTCGGGTGCATCCCAATCCAAATCCGCCGGATTTTCTGCTGTTTTTATGAATGAACGGAACTTTGTTTCGTATTTATTTTTCCATCTTTCTTCACACAATACCGGATCGAACGGCTGTGAAGCCTGCAGCTGTTTCTCTGTCCAATCAGAAATCAAATCAGGAAAAATCTTTGCAAGTCCATCAAATTCAGTGGAAAAGATCATTGTCCCGTACTTTTTGTAACATTGATGCAGAACATTGGTCACCAATTCTGATCCGGGGAGCGGTTTCCAGTCATCGGTAAATACCCGGGGACACAAAGAAGAGTACAGATCTTCCCCTTTGTAATTTCCCCGCAAAATAAAGGACATGTGATTGATCCCGGCTGCGACAACGTCCCATTCCGGATCATATTCATTCCGGTTCAGCAGGGCGCGAGTCAGATCCCAGCGGTGATTGTTGAATCCGCCGCAAATCCCGATCGCTTTGATTTTTGTATAATTGTTGACAAGAGCACTGTAAACGGCGACCGGGTTCGGGAAAATCAGCATAAGTGCCTTTGGCGAAAGACGTTCCAGTTTCTTTGCCAGATCCAGAATGATCCTCCCCAAACGGATGGAAAGAAATGCTCCGCTGATTGTCAGTTGATCGTTGGAATAGAAACCGTATTCATGTGCCAGAATCAATGATTGGGAATTTTGCGGTTCCCTGCGTGCTGCCATTGTCAGGTAAAGAATATCAATATCCTTCAACCCTTCTTCTGTTGAAGGACAGGATATTTTGCAATTCACAACACTGGAAAATTCCGGTGTGGCTTTCACCATTGCGGCAACAGCCTCCGCACGATCCTGTTTCAGATCAATAAAACGGAGTTCTCCATTATTGAAGATTTTCGGAGAATCAGACATTGCCCCCCGTAAAATCGGCAAAAGCCGGAGCGATCCGCCTCCGATAAATGCTATTTTCATTTCTATTCTCCAATTTTTCCCTGACCGGATACTTATTTCTCCGGTCAGGTGGTTTCAACCTTAATAAGAACCGGTAATGACTACGGTTCGTTGTCCTTCCGGACATTGGAATCTTACAGTTCCATTTTTCTGTTTGAACGGAACGGATTTCCACTTTCCGTTATCCAGCAGCAATCTGATCTCTTTGACTTCTTTTCTGAGATGCAGCGCGATCTCTTCCATGGAATCAAGCGAGAGATTATAAACTGCGGCAAGGAAAGTGTTGTCTTCCCCGCGGAATTTATACATCAGATAACAGCTGAGGTCAGTATCGACATAAACCGGAGCTCTTTTTTCATCCAGCAGTTCCAGCAGAGCCTGGAAATAAGGTTTCCGGTCCGCATGGTGAAGATTGATGTTCCGCGTCCAGACTTCTCTTGTCATGAGGATGGGAAGCGTGATAATGGTTCCGCCTCTCTCATTTTTGAACATGACGGCACCGGGAGAGACAGGCGTGGTCAAGTGCGTCGGTCCATTGGGGAAAGGCGGTCTGACCAATGTTGTCAAGACTCTTGCTCCTTTCATCGGGACGAGCTGTCCGCCCCCGGTTCTCTGGAATGAGAGGATGGAAGGGATTTTCTTTTTCTTGAGTTCGGGATCTGTGATTTCTTCCATTACACTCTGGGGAAGTTCAACCACTTTTTCAACACCGATCTCTTTCCCCATTCCACGGGACAGCAGCTCTCTGGCTCCGTTGATGTCTGTGACCATCTTCCGTTTTAACAGCTCTTTCAACTCATTATCAGAGAAGAACTTCAGCTGATCCCCTGTCAGCGCAACGATGGAACTTCCGTCATCACCATAGCTTCCGGCGATTCCGAGAACGCCGAAACAGTCTGCCATGAAATCTCCGGTACGGATCTGTTTTCCTGTTTTTGCGGGATTCAGGAAGGTGGGAGCTTTTGCCGGAAGCGGGGTGACAGCACCCAGCCAGCGGTAACGGCGTGCGGAGTGATAGATCTCCCGCCATTTTTTCCAATTCTTTTTGACGGAGTTCAGGTAAAGACGATTGATCTTTTCATCATGGAACCTGTGGTTTTCAATCCACATTTTCACTCCGGTGCATCCGGTCATCAAAGAAGAGGTGATGTGCATATCCAGTCCGGTCAGGGAAAGGCTGTACCGGTTTTGCGGGTAGGAGTCACATTCAGAAATTACCTGATCGACCTTATCTTTGATATAGTAAGTTTCTATTGCTGTATTCATCTGCCGGTACGGGAAACTCAATGCGCCGTCTTCCATGTAAAAACCGTTGTTCAGACGGACAAAGGGCGTATTTTTCCCTGCAAGGATTTTTGCCATATCTGCAGAATAGGCAAATTCCCCGCCTTCACTGGAGGTACAGTATCCGCACTCAAGATCGGGGTTGACGGAGTCGATTCCCTCGCGGATTGCGGCTGCAACTTCCATCAGAGAGTCCATCGTCATCTTTACATAAAGATCCCCCAGTTTCCGTGATTCCGGATCCGTCTGATCAAAAATCTTCTGAAGTTCCTCTCTGGAATACTTTTTCCCGGAAAGTTTTGCAAAACGTTGCAAATGAGCATCACAGTAACACCCCATCCCGGCAAGAACCATACGGAAATCGTCATCGACAATAAGGAAATCCGGTTTTGCTTTGCAGAGGATGACCGCAACATTTTTCATGTACTCCCGGAAATTTCTGTCAAGGGGACAGAACCGGTGATTGTTTCTGCCGTCCAGAGTGATGATTTCAGAAAATCCCGGCAACGCTTCCGAACGCCATCCGTGGGAAAGGGTGCTCTGGATCAGGAATCCTGCTTTGGCATCTCCTTTGAGTCCGGCACGGATCTTCTGGAATTGTGCAGCCAACGCCTCTGCGTGCATATACGGTTTTTCCGCATTGCTTGGTTCAAGAGAGGAACAGAAAGCAAAGTGCGTGACCCCGCATTTTTCCAAGTCGGCACATTTCTTCCATTGCGCCTTGATTTCGTCCTCTGTCCAGCGGTAAGGCTGAATCGAAATATGCTTGAACGGAATCGTCTTTTTCTTTTCCAGATCCTCCTGATCAAGACAACCTTTCCGGTTTTTCAGGATCTTTTGAACAGATTTGTAAGCAACTTTCTGAACCGGAATATCTTTTTCCGCAGCGAGAGCAGTGATAACTCCAGCAGCTTCTCCCATGACCATCATCACAGGTTCCATCCGCATGGAAGCATAAGAGACATGACTTGCAGAAACGCAAACGGGAACCGTCAGGTTTTCGCACTCTTTCTGAACCGGCAGAAGGGCTCTCATGGAGATCCGGTAAAATTCCCGGACAGAATGATCCCAGAAAGAACCCTCAAAACACATTTTTCCATCTTTAGCCAGACGGTTGCAGTTATGGGAATCCAGCGGATAGGAACCGAGCCCGATCGAATCTTCGGCAAGATCCTGCTGACAATCCTTCTGAGTCATGATATACATCCCTTTCATCCGGCGTGCTTCACGGACATAAAGCTGGAAGGGCCAGTGATTGGTATCTTTAAACTCATCTTTGGGCAAGCCCCAGCGTGTAAGTTCGGCTCTGGTTTCCGGACGGATCCGGGGATCTGTCTGCAGAAAATAAAGCAAACCTTTGGTGTAATCCACATGCTGCTGCCAGAGTTTGGAACGGACTTCCCAGTTCCCTTCGGGCCAATCCCGGCTGAAACCGACCATGTCCGTTGTTCCGCCCTCGGCATTGTTCAAATCAACTTTTCCGTTTGGAATCGGAGAAAATTTGAGCAGTCTCGGATGAAAATAGGGATTGAACTGTTCATGATAATGTTCCGGCAGCATGGGTTTCTTCTGCTTTTCCCAGAGTGCGATCCATCTGCCGAACACTTCGTATGTGGCAGGATCATAATTTTGCGGGGGCGTGATTTTTACCTGATTTTCTCTGTCAGTCAGACACATGCGGAAGTTGTAAGCCTGTGTTGTCTCATCCGCTTCCCCATTCTGTTTCCCCTGCCACGGTTGAAGCAGCGGAAGAATTCCGCTTTCCGGTTTCCCGGGGATCTTGTATGCGTCGATATCCAAAGCTCCATTGACCCGGTAACCGGCATAACTTTCTCCGTATGTTTCCCGGGATTCTCTTCCGACAGTATAAGAGACACCTGCGCTTGCAAGCAAATCTCCTTCGTAAGAAGCATCCATAAAATAACGGGCAGAGATTTTCAATGCTTCCGCTTTTTCCGGTTTTGCGGGGGGAACGCCATCTACACCCGGCGGGGCATAATCAAAAATCGCAGTTTTGATCTTTTTGCCATCCATTTCCACCCGGTTCAGGCGATGTCCTGTGATGAACGTGATATTCTTTTCCCGGATCATATCCCAGAAGATTTTTTCTGCCACATGGGGTTCGTGCCGGTGTCCTTTCGGACCCTGATAGCGGCTGGCATATTCCGAGTTCTGATAGTGTTTTCTGATCTGCTGATAGAACATCTCAGAGACTCCGCCCAGCTGGTCAAAATCCCCCTGGTCAGTATGTCCCAATCCGGCGGCACTCATACCGCCGGGATGGTTCGTGTATTCCACGACAACGACATTCAATCCGAGGTCAGCTGCGGTGTATGCTGCGGAGATCCCCGCAGCATTTCCGCCATAAACACACAAGTCAAAGTTTTTCATTTTTTTTTAACAACCTCAAAATAACGGACTCCACGTTTATCAAATGAAGCCTTGACCGGAGTTCCCGGTTTTTCCTTTAATACAGCTGAACTCTTCTTTTTCAGAAGAACCAAGCCCTTTTTGGTAGTGTATTCGTATTCTGTCGGGAAGATTTCACGGATTTCATAACCATCTTTCTTTCCGAAAAATTTTGCGGTATCAATGGTGAATGTTCCATTGACTTTTTTCCGGTCAATATTGGTAATCAGAACCAAAGCTCTGTTCTGATCCTTTTTCAGATAGACAGTTGCTTTCAGGTCAGGTGTGGACACTTTGACCGGATTATCCTTATCCCAGAACCGGTACAGTTTGGAGGTGGTAAACCATTCATCCATGATTTCCCAGACCGGATAAAGATTCGCAAAACCGATACAATCTTCTCCGCCGCCGATTCCGGAGCTTGCCGGATACATGTTGTAACTCAAGCAGATCGGAATCAGTTCCCAGGTTTTTGTTACCGCCTTCAGATTTTTATATCTCCAGCTGTAAGAAACGAAGGGATAAAGATTGAACGGCGCACTCATTCTGTTATAAACCGCAAAACCGGCTCGGAACTGATGAGTGGTCATGTTTCTGTAATCTTCTGTCCAGGATTCCCCTTCACAGCATCCGTCAGCAAATCCCCCGATAGGCGTAATGGGTGAATTATGAACGAATGTGAAGAAGTCCGGAGCCAGCTCTTTGTGCATGGTATAAAGCCGTTTGAATGTTTCATGAACAGCAAAGACATTATTTGTTTTGCCTCTTGTACCGTCTTCTTTCAAATATCCGCAACCATGGAATTCTGAATTACAGAAAGATAGGTTCACTCCGTCATGGTACATTCCTCTTGCACCATCTTCAAACCGTTTTTTGTAGATCCAGCACAGATAATCAGTGAATGCACCTTTTCTGCAATAGGAAACAGTATTTTTCCCGCCGTAATTCATGCTGAAGTTGGAGGAATTCTGCAGCTCTTTTCCATAAACCTGATGGATCGGAAGATCGGTTGCCACCCAGCTGTAAGCACCGTCTGCAAAAACACGGAAGTTATACTGATTGTACATCTTGGAGCTTAGTTTTTTCCCGTATTGAGTCAAACCGGGATAAGCACAGCCGGCTGCCAGTTTTGAGTAACACGCTGCTGCATAAGTACCTTTCATAGCAGACTGGTTCTTTTCCGGCAGGGGGAAATAATATCCGAAGCGATATGCTTCCGGTTTCGGCATAGCCTTTACAGGGGTCGCCTGAAGTACCATGGAATAAGTCCTGGCAGAAGTGATTTTTGTATCTTTGTTGATGAAGTTCCAGACGACATCGCAGGTTTCTCCGTTCGGTGTGATCTGAACATACTTATCCGTATTGAATCCTTCATCAGATTCAACCATGAGTGTCACGCCGGAGTCATCGCCGCCAACCCAGAGATAGTAGATAAAGACATCTTCCCATTTCCAGCCGTTTCCGGAGAATCGCCAGATGTTCTGCTTCAGGACTCCGCCGGTTCCATCTTTTTTCAGATACGCAGCCAGCCCCATGGAATCCACGGTACTCAATGCTCTTGCATAGTACGCATTCTTGTCAGTTGTATTGAATTTCAAAGAGAGATGCTTGAGTGTCACCTTGCTTTTGGGATCCAGGGTGAAGTCGATCCGTGAAAATCCGTCATACTCGACTTTTACAGTTCCCTTCAGATTCAGCTGCGGATGTGTTGCCGTAAAATCGAACACGGCTTCCGTATCTTTTGTATAACGGCGGGTCAGTTTCGGATTCTTCCAGACGACTTTGCCCTTATCCGTCACAGCACACAGTTCCATAGGCCCGCTGATGACTGCTCCATCCTGACTGATGATCTGTTCCGGGAAGAGGCTCTTTCCGAATTTATAGGTTCTTCCCCACATGGAAACAGAGTCTTTTGTACTGGTAACCGGAGTGAACGGCGGCGGGACTTTATCACTGATCCCCAGTTTATTGCCGAGCCATTCCGGTTTTTCAGGAATGTTGAACTCATGGGTTTGAACAGCAACCAGTTTTCCTTTGTCATGAAGCATGATGGTTGCGATATGAAGTCCGGGCTTGAACATGGCAAGAGATGTCATGCACCGCAGAACTTTCGGTTCTTTATACGGTAAAAGTGTAAGTCCTTTGATCTCTTTTCCGTCAGCTTTTGCTTTGATGGATGCTGTTACCTTGAAATCTTTTGAGAGACCGCCCAGTTTCTTCACATTGGAACTCAAAATCATTTTATTCTGCAGGAAAAGCGGAATGATTTCACAGTGAAATGCCGGAAGCGTCGTAAACAGAATGGTGTTTTCATACAGAACTTTTCCATCAGCAACGATGCGGTTGGTCAGGTGCAGGTCCAGCGCACGGCGCAAATAAACCTTTCCCTTGTTGTCGATCTTGATATTCTGTCCGTTTTTCAGCGTGTTGTCGACAAATTTATTCAGGGCAACTTTGTTTTTCCGGGAAGGGATCGTTACGATCATTCCGGAAGAAACTTTTACGTTTTTTCCTGATGGGTTCCGGATTTCTCCGCGCAGTGCAACATCTCCGCCTGTCAGATCATCCATAAGCGGAGCAAGTTTATACACCGGGATTTTTCCGCCGAAAACCAAACGTCCGTAATCCTCGAGCCCCCCGAATCTTTTACCCGGAGAGTGACGGTTCCAGGAACACCAGCGCATATCTTTCATTCTGGAATTGGTCGAGTAGTTTCTCATCAGGGAAATACCAATCTCTTTTCCATCTTCCGGTTTCTGCATTCCGAGTTCACGGAACGGAATTGCAATTTCCACTTCCCAGATCCCTTTGGCAAAGGTTTTCACCCCGCCCACGATTTCGCCGGAATCACGCAAAATTCCTTTTACAGTAATGCCGGACGGTTGCCAATCTTTCAGCTTGTTTGTTTTCCGGTAAAATACACTTCCCATCGCTTCTGTTGCTACCAGAAAAACAGATTCCCCTCTGTCTTTCAAATCAGGTCTGAAACGGATATCAAGAGAATCATTACTCCAGAAATCTTTTTCAGCCGGTTTTTTAAATGGCTGACCGCCCTTGCAGCTACTGCGTGCCGCAAGGTAGATATTCTGATCATCATACATTGCATAGAATACAAAATCCGACGGAAGATATTTTCCTCCAAGGAAATAGGATAATCCCGAAATTTCCACAGCATTCTTCCACTCTTCAGCCTTGATCGAACCGTCGATCACAGGCTTTTTATCTGTTTTCCCGATCGTGATTCTCGGAGCCGCTGCGCACAACACCCCGAAAAATACTACCAGAAGACAACTGAGCAATTTTTTCATTTTCTTTTCTTCCCTTCCTTTTTATTTTGCTTCTGCCGGACCGAGATATGCATTGTCGAGATCAATCACACCATTCATTTTTATGTGAACAACGACCTTTGAAGTCTTTTCCGGCATCTTGAATGTATATTCGTATTTCTTCCACTCTTCAGCGGAGGAAACCTTTTCCATTTTCCGGTTGTTCACAAACGAACCGAGTACATTAATTTTTCTGTCGTAAGCAATAACCTGCAGAAGAAGGTTCCCGTTTCCCTTTGCCCAAACGGTAAAACGATAGGTCTGTCCACCCTTGACCGGACGCCACCACTGGGAACAGGAACTGTTCTTTTTCGGGTCTTTCTGTTCAACACGGAGATAACAGGAGCCATTCTGAGAGGTTTCTGCATCGGTTACCATAGTGAATTTGGAGGGATTGGACGGTGGATTGAAGCTCCATCCTTTGGGGACCTCATCAGCATCAATATACTTTTTCAGTTTTGCAGTAAATTTTGCAGGAACGATCTCCTCAAAATCCGGATTCAGCAAAACATTCTGAGCTGAAAGAGCAGCCGCTGCTGTGAGTGCCAATGATATAAAAAGTTTTTTCATCATTCAAATCATCCTTCTCTTTAACTTGAAATCAATGACTGTTCCAGAAGTCTTTATCGACTGTTCCGGACTTATGTTCTGTGCCGCTGTTCTGGAAAACATGTCCACCGATGGCAAGAATGTTTACCTGACCGGAGTGGCGTTTTACCAGACGGAACGGATATCCGTTACCCGGCTCATCTTCATAAATCGATCCGGAAACATTGTCTGCCGCATTCAGCGAATTTCCCACACCCCTGGAATCTGCTGCAGCAATTCCATCAGACTTGAGTCTGCCGACTTTTGTGTTGCGGGTATTCAACGCACTATCAACTTGATACATCAGATATTTATTATAAAAATAACTGAATCTTCCACCGCACGGAGCTTTATCAGTGGGACAGAGAAAGACCGGTACAACCGGATCCGTCATGAAGTTATAAGGACTTCCTTTGGTTCTGAGATAAGGATAAATCTGTTTCTGCCACGCCTGACCGGTTCCGTGAGCCTGTCCGTTCGGCATGTAATCGTTGTTATCCGCAGAATAGCTTGCGTTGGTCAGACCGAGTTGTTTCAGATTGGATGTACAGCTTGCGGCCCGTCCCTTTTCTCTGGATTGGTTCAGGGCAGGCAACAACATTCCTGCGAGAATCGCGATAATTGCAATCACAACAAGCAATTCGATCAGTGTGAAATTTCTGGATTTACTGACATTCCTGAATGTTAAACTGGATTGATTCATAAGTCTTTCTTCCTTCGTTTTCATTTTGTTTATAAGTTCTGGATTTGAACTGACAGCCGTTCGGATGATCCCGCTTCATCGTGCCAGTTTGAGATCGTCCGCCCGGAAATCAGTCAATGTTTTTCAATATCTTCTGAACTGCTTGACGTGAGCCAATGCTTCTTTCAGTGAGAATGTTGCAAGGCTGACATAGTTATCACCGCAGCCGTAATACATGAAAACTTCATCCCCGACAACGACATTGGAACAGGGGAACACACAGCTGAGACCCCATTTCGAGAAATCCCATTCGTCTGCCGGTTCAAAAATCGGTTCCGGTGTACGGGCAATCACTTTCCGGGGATCTTCACGATCCAACAGCACAAGCCCGATCCGGTAGACACTTTGGCGGTCTACAGCATGGTAGGTCATCAGCCAGCCGTCATCTGTTGGGATCGGAACTCCGGAAGCACCGATTTTCAGGACTTCCCAATCTTTTTCCGGCGCCATCAGAAGTACTTCATCCATAACATCTTCCCCGTCGATCATATCCCAGGGCATCTCCCGCTTGTTGCTGCTCCAGTGGGTCAGATCATCTGAAAACGCAAGCCAGATGCAGCCGGGGTGATAGTGCAGGGGGAGCATCCACGGAATAAATGCCGTCGGACGGTGAAGCATGGCATATTTTCCATTGATTTTTTCCGGAAAGAGTGCCACATTGGCATCACTGATATGCTCACTGGTGATGGGACCGAGCTTTTCGTAAGTGACAAAATCATCTGTGACAGCCAGTCCGACCCGGCGGAAATTGTCTGTCCATGTCGGATTCATGTTCCCGTTCGGTCCGCGGCGTCTGGTTCCGCTGGCGTAATCGCGTCCGTTCAGCGAACGCCCCGCATAAGCAATGTAATACCGTCCATCCAGAAATGTCACTCTGGCATCTTCACAACCGGCATGGTCAAAATCTTTCGGTTCAAAAGAGTGATCCATCCAGACACCTTCCCGTTCTGTAAAATGAAACCCATCCGTACTGTGGGCATAACCGAGACGGATGATCCCATCTGCCGGGTTGGAGTCCGCAGTAAAGACCATGTGGAATTTTGTTCCGTCATAAACGACGCCGGGATTTCTGGCTGTTCCGCGCCACTGGACCCCCGGACGCGGACCCAAAATCGGATTTCCGCTGAAACGTTGTACTTTTAAGCTCATTTTTTTCCCTTTCTATGATGTTTTGTATAAGAAATTTCTTTTGAGCAATTCCAAAAAAGTCCAGAAAAAATCGGCAGAAAAAGATTGCTGATGGGCTGAAAATGACAGTGCGGGAGCGTCTGTTCAAAGAGTAATCCCCTGAACCGCTTCATTTGCAGCACACTACAAGATTTTTCTGATATTTGCAGAGACTTTGGAAATCAGTTCTCTAAATTGATATTTCTGACTGGCTTGATGATTTCCGGCAGCAGCTTTACAACACATTGCATCTTACTTCCGGGATCCAGTATCTTTTGAAGTCCGACTTTTCCCATCTCTGTATAAAGAACTTTCGCTGATGGAATATCACTGTCCCGGAGCGGGTGCAGATCGTCGTATCCGCTGACATTGATCTCATCTTGCAAACCGGTTTCTTTGATCACTTCACTTGCTCCATGAGCCAGAGCATCGTTTACGGCAAAAATAAAATCCGGTCTGTTTTTCTTGTTCAGCAGCTCCTGAACAGCTTCTTTTGCAGCTGTCACCTGCTTATCCAGAAAGCCGGATATGCGCGGGAGCTGTATGGTTTTCATCATATGAACCCCATTCTTGCGGGCAGCGGCTTTGATCCCTTTTTCACGCTCTTTATAAGTATTATCGTTGATATCAAGATCAATGGAAAGTACAACGGCTGTTTTGACTTTGTATTCAGAAAAAACATATTCTGCAAGATGATGTGCCCCGAAAAAGTCGTCATTGATGACTGCTGCAACATTTTCCGGAAGATTTTTAAGAAATTCGCCCTGATAGTTCAGAAGGATAAAACGCTTTGACGGGAATTTTTTTGCCAGTTCTAAAGCTGCTTTATGATGCTGTAAATCAATGACAAAAATTCCTTTCAACTCAAATTCCAATCCCCGATCACAGCGGCGGATCACACTTTCCGGTGTTTCTCCTTTTCCGGCTTCCGGAAGCGGAATCATAAATGCCGGAGAATTGTTCCTTGCCGCTGCTTCCATGATCCCGCAATACAGAATCGTTTGCAACGGATAGGAAACAGGATTGAGCGTTCCGAGAATCCCGCAAATTTTCTGTTTCCGTGAAGTGTCTATCCCGGCAATAAAGGTTCCCTTCTTCGGTCTCCGGAAGCAGACTCCTTCATTGATCAATTCCTGAAGTGCCATGTCTGCTGTCCGCAGACTGACACCGGCTTCTTTTGCTATTTGAGACACAGGCGGGAGTTTTGACATCGGGTGCAGCTTTCCATCGGCAACAGCTGTCTTGATGGCATCTTTCAACTGGGCATAAATCGCCTTGTCTGAATTTTTTTCAATCCGAAAATTCAACATTTTATCCACTTCCTGTGATTATACACATTATTCTGATTATACATATTATACCATAAAGCGGTGAAATGTCAATCCCCTTTTATATTTTTTTTTCTTATTTTTTTTATATCTTTGCATAAGAAGTTGAATATCCGATTGTTGGAACATAATGAATTTTTCCTGTAATGTCAATAAAAAAGCCGGATGGCGTGTTGTCATCCGGCTTTTCATTCTGAGTTCCGATATTTGGAACGGATCAGTTCAGGAGATCCATTGCGGCAGATCCGACATTTTTCTGAAGTTTACGCAGACGTTCCAGCGCATTTGTATAGCCGGGAACATCATTTTTGGCTTTTGCCGTTTCGTAAGCTGCATTGATTTCTGCAAATTCCTTTTCAAACGCGGCTTTCTTTGAACCTTGAATTCCACTGATGAGAGTCTTGACTTGAGCTGCATTACGGGAGAACTCGGTAAAATCCGGAGCTTTATCCCACTGAATGGAATCCATCGCTTTTTTTGCTGTGGGAAGCTGTTCCACAAGGAAGCGTTTCATCGCATTTTCAGCATCTTCGTTCTTGAAGTAACTGAGCGCAAAATTCATTTCCTTTACACCCGGCTTTGCATAGAAAGAGATGTAGATCGGATTTTCACAGCGATATGTGATTTTTTCCACTTTTGCAGATTCAAAAACAAGAAGATTTCCATATTTTTCATTATAATTTCTGCTGAAAAATGTCATGCCGTCAACGCCGGCAGCAGGCATAAAGGCTTTGGCACTCCAGCCTTTACTTTCAAAATCTGCTCCATTGTAGCGGATCCAGCGTTCCCTGCCTTTGATGTTGTAATGAGAACCGCCGGGACGAACACGAAGAGTCACCTCTTTGATTCCTTCGGGAATGGTAACTTTTACATAAAGCCATGCAGGTGTATTTGCCTGTTGAAGAATCCGGAACTGTCCATTCTGCCAGTTGATATTTACAGAAGAACTGTCGTTATAACGAACGAGATCCACCTTGGAAGCGGGTGCTGCACCCGGCAAAGGCTTTGACTTGATCCCCTGGGCAGAGAGGAAGTTCCATCCATCCCAGGAGCCATTGTTGATACTTCCATGACCGATACCGAGAAAAAGATCATCCCATGCACTTGTGATGAGTTTTCCTTCCGGAGAGAGCGTATTGCTGAAGGTCAAAGTGGAATGATGAAAATTCACTTTCCATGATTTTCTGGTCAACTTGACCCCTTTTCTGTTGATCTGTTTTTCCGTAAGTTTTATTGCGGGTTCTCCTGCGGAAAGCCCGATCATTGCAGCAGCTGCGGCAAAAATGAGAAGTTTTTTCATGTTTCTGTTCCTTTATTTAATGGTTACACTCTTTACAGATGCAAGACCTGTGATATGATCCATGACGGTGAATTTGTAAGTGCCTTTTGCAGCATTATAGGGAATCCCGAAGCTGTATTCTTTGCTTTGATCTGTACTTGTGATCACGGTTCTTCCCATCATTTCCTTGCCATCGGGTGCGGTTACGCGGATCACGATCGTGCGTCCGGCAGGAAGGTTTTTGTAAGAGAGAAGAACATTTTCCCCGGCTTTGACGGTACGGGGTGCTTTCAGGATCGGAGCTTCCTGTTCTTTCTCAAATGCTGCATAGACCCTTAACGGAACAGCCTGAGAAAATTCCGCTGTGATTTCAGACTGTTTTCCGACGAAGCCAACGCCTGATTCATAGATATATTTTGATTCAGGCAGTTTGATCGTTGTGTTGCTGTTATCCCTGTTTTCATAAACACCGAACAAGGTGAAATCTTTTCCGGTTCTGACCCGGAAGAGGCTGTTCTGGTTTGTCTGGCTGAAGGGGATGACAGCGCCGTGTTTGACCAGCAGATCTTTCACAAATCCGGTGAACGGGGTAGATTTATCCGCAGAAGTTTCCACGATCCCGAAGTTGAAATTTGTCAGGATCGCTTTTCCTTTTCCGTAGGTTCTGACCTGCATGAGAGGCCGGGAAGGATCTACGAGAGCCTTGGAAGCCTTGAATCCGGGAATGGAAATCGCCTTGACAACGTACTTGTTCTTTTCCTGCAAAGTCTGGTTTCCGAACAACTCTGCCAGCGGATTATGGTCTCTGACTGCAAGATTTTCATTCAGTCTGGCAGGTGCGAAGTCTGCAATCACGGTTCCGCCTTTTTTCACAAAATCCAGTATCATTTCCGCTTCTTTATCGCTCATTGCATGGATTCCGAAAAGGAAGAGGACTTTGATTTTCGGCAGACGTTCTTTCCCGTTTTTGGCGGTGACGAATTCAAAGCCAGCACCGGTTTTATTGCTGAACCGGATCAGCGGAGTGATCCCGGTTTCCGGAGAGATGCAGCGTTCATCAACTTTCGGAGATCTGCGGGAGATGTGATTCCAGTAGATCCCGATCTTGGAATCGAACATAGGATTGGCAACAAGGGTGCGTCCGAGTCCCATCCGAAGTCTCTGAAGTTCCGCCATGAAAGTTTTGTTGAAAGAGGGTGACTGATCCACTGAGAGAATGTCGTGGTTGAAGTCGGTAGCTGTTGCATACCAGCCGTTTCCGTTGACAGATCCCAGCAGGATGTAGCGGCTCATCAGCGGTGATTTCATTCCGCGTTCACCGTGATAACCGGACCAGACGAACCGGGGAACGTTGGGGAAGAGACTCCGCAGAACCTGGTCTTCCAGTTCATTGGTGTAGGGTCCCCACCAATCCAGTTTTTCCATCATCATTTCAATGTTATGATTTCCGAACGTTCCTTCCAGTCCGACTTTGGCGTGGGGATCTTTGGATTTGATCAAATCAGCTGTATAATGGTGAAGATCAGCAAATTGCCGTTCCATATATTCGATGTGATCGTTCCATTCCGGATAATTCTTTTCTTTCAGAGAAACGGTGAGATCCCGGTTGGGGACTTCATCAAAGCTCTGATAAGAACGGTTCCAGTTTTCATTGAGTTTTGCAATGGTACCGTATTTTTTCTTCAGGAATGCACGGAAAGCCGGGAGGTCGGAGGCTCCGTAACCGCCGGAAACGCTCAACACGTTTTCGTCACCGAGACTGTAAAGAATAGGTGAAACTCTGATTACCCCATCCAATTTTCTCATGACCTGTTTTTTCCAGAGTTCTCTGAGAACCGGATTATAAACACTGTGATCTTTGAGTTTTGCAGCTTCTTTTGCTTCCTGGGAAGTGAGGAACTGCAGTTTGACATTTCCTTCAGGTCCTTTTCCCATGGCAATGCGGACGAGATAGCAGACCATCTGCAGGTTTTTCTGGGCAAACTGTTTGCTTCCTTTGATATCCGGACACCCAAGAGCCAATCCGAATCCGAGATTGTCTACAAGCTGATTTGCCATGTTGATGCTGGAGGCAGTCCCGAATGTCGTCTGAAAATATTCAGGAAGAACCGCAGAGGGGAAATACATATCCTTATCAGCTCTGGCGATCACAGTTCCGTCTTTATCGGTAACTGTTGCATAGAGAAAACCTGCTTCTGTAGGCATACGGTAGTTTTTGAATTCAAAGGAGACTGTTTTTTCTCCGGCAGGGAGCTGGATCGTTTTCTTTTCCCAGATCCGTGCATGAGGAGAATCTGTCAATGTCAGAGTAAGAGTCAAAGGCTTTTCTGAGGCTTTTTCCAGCGCAAATGTTCCTTTGAACGGAGCTTTTCCCCGGAGATATTCTGCTGAGACGGATAATTTTGCTTTCCCGAGAACAGATTTCCGTTCAAACGGGAACACACTGCAGGCTTTTCCTTTGACAATGATATCGCAGAAATATTTTCCGTCGGTATGATTGCTGAAGTCGATCCTTCCGTTTTTTACAGTTCCTGTTGCAAGGATGTTGTTGAATTCATCACGGATCCTGTAGTTTGCACCGTCGGGAGCGGAAAGCCAGGTGCCTTTATCGGTCACGATCCCGGTGGAGATATCTTTCCCGGCAGCCCATTGCATTGCACGGGTCAGGAAGACAAAATCATTTTCCTGAATGGCTTTTGCACGGTTGTCTGTTGCATAATAGGAACTGGCAAGTGCCGGAGTGTACATGTATTTCGGATTATTGATCATGAGAACTCTTCCCTTGCCGAACTGGTATGCTTTCAGATATTTCTGATCCAGAGGCGGAATGACTTCTTTCAGAAAATCGGGCAGGGGAATCGGATTGGCTGTCAATTTCTTGAACGGCAGTTTGGTAACGTGAACGACCAGACCGGTTCCGCTGTGAACTTTCAGCATGATCTGGTATTGAATATCGGACGGTACCTTGGTGAAAGGGGCGTTTCCGATAAAGATCACATCCAGATCCTGAGCTGCTTTCTGGCGGATCTCTTCATTTTTTTCAAACTCGGAGGTCCCTGAAAGAGCTGCCCGGTAAACACTGTTGGAAGTGTATGAATAATAAGTATTTGTGATAAACGGAGTGTATTTGATATTCATTCTCTGAGCAAGTTCAACAACATCACGGGCTCCCGTGGGCTGAATGAAAAACAATACTTTCAGCGGCGGAGTGGTTTTATCCCAGGTCAAATGGGGCGTTTTGTAATTTTCTGTCAATTTATTGACATACCAACCGTCATGCTTCGCATAAGTCAGCGACGCAGCGAGGAGACAAGCTGTAAAAAACAGTTTTTTCATACTTCACCTTTTATACTGTTATTGGAAATTTTTCTTGAAGAGGATCTTCCATTTCAGATTGAAGAGTTCTTCATTTGCTTTGAGACATGCATTGTAGAACGCCATTCCTCCGTAAGATTCAAGATCGCTTACAGATTTTTTGATTTTGGTAAGTTCTTTTTCTACGGATTTGTCGTTCAGAGCGGAGATCTCCATGAGGCTGAGCCGGTACTTTTCGCGTTCAACTTTCAGAAGCCCGGAAAGATCATCCATTTTCAGACCGCTGCCTGTACAACTGACCAGTGTATTTCCATAGGGAATACACCACGGAACAGCTGCTTTCGTTTGAAGAAGAGAACCGATTTTTTCCGGCGCAAGTTTTGTTTTCCCATCGGAGAAATAGAGATATCCGAACTTGTCTGTCGCATTGTAGTTCCCGCCGGGAGAAGAGACCATCCCGCGGAATTTCTTTGTCCAGGAGTAACGGGTATGACAGAACTGCCAGAGAGACCCGTTCTTTGCGACACCGTTGAGATTATCCCAGGGGAAGAAGGCCTCTACATACCAGGCATCTTTTCCGATTGTCGCAGCAGTTACAGTTCCATAACCGCTCCAGTCATGCAGATAAACTGCGGTATCCTGACGGCGCATATCATGGAACGCACCGTTTGCATTGATGGTGAACTTTGTATAACTGATCCCGTTCGCAAAGGGGTCAAAATGAAATTCTCCGCAGTCATCCAGCCAGATATCCATATTGTCATATTCTGTGATATTCCGTTTCAAACCGGGAATGTTATCATCAAAATTGACGACTGCCATGTAGATCCCTTTGTCGTCATAGACCATGCGGAATGTGGTTTTCAGCTCACCGGGCTTGGGATTGTCTTTGTAATATTCGTAATAGTTGCTGTGGACAGGGACATTTTGCCACTCTTTCACGCCGATCTTTCCATCGATAACGATTTCCCCTGTTCTGGGACGCACTTCATAAAAGGATAGCTCCTTCATTTGTGCGGAAAGTGCAGCATGGAGCAAAAAAACACCTGCAAAGAGTAAAAGTTTTTTCACTGCATTTTCCTTTCTGATTGTTTTTTGTTGTATGGAACAATTCGTTCCGGGATATTTCTAATATTCTCTGCGAAACTGCAGTTTTCGGCAGAGAATGATTATTTTCTTACAGTCCTTCGATGGTTGCCCAGCCGGCAAGCGGCTTCTCTGAACGGAAAAAGATCGTGTTGATCCAAACCGTTTTGGCAAGATCCGGATAAGATTGATCATCAGGAATTTCCCGTTTCTGTCTGGCTTCTGTATGACCATCAACGAAAGTGACATTTGCGCGATCATTATGCACAAAGGCTGTCCGGTATGTTCCCGTTCCGTTAAGTGTCGCAATATCGAAACCGCTTGTAGTCGGTTCCCACATGGTATGCCCATAATTTTCTATGATCATTCCGCCCCGTGCAGCATAGGCAAATTTTGATAATTTTCTTGCGGGCAGGGAAAGATATCCATAGGCAAATTTCTGATTTGCAACGGATGCTCCGTAGGTGCATTGTACCCAGGCAGCCCCTTTTTTGGAACCGTAGATCCTTTCGTAAAGCGTAGGACAGACAAACTGTCTGGAATTGAATTTTCCACCATATTTTTCCGACAGTTTGTAATGCCAGTAGCTGTTGGCATTGCCGTTGCTGAAATAGCTGTAGTAATATCCGGGAAGCATATCATCATTATCTCCGGCATACATGAAATACATCCCGCCGATCTGTTTATGATTGTTGGTACAGTTACTGGAACGTCCTTTCTCCCTTGCACTGTTCAATGCCGGAAGCAGCATCCCGGCAAGAATTGCGATAATCGCAATTACAACCAATAATTCGATAAGCGTAAAACCTATTCTTTTTGATTGGCAGTTTTTCATTTTTTTACCTCTCGTTGTTGGTGAAAATACTTTAATTTGCGATGATACAATTATTGGTAGAGATTACGATGATCGCAATCACAACCAGAAGTTCAATCAGCGTGAACGCTGATTGAGTGAAGATGTGAAGGTGTGAAGAGTTTGACTGCGTCAAACGTGAAGTGCGCCCTGTCGGGCGTAAGGATGTGCAGTTTTTATCAAATTTTTTGAGTTGAAACAACGGCGAAACCCTAACTTTACAAGCAGCATTTACAAGAAGTTCAATCAGGGTAAACATTCTTACACTCAGGCGGGTCTGGTCTTTTGTCACATGTTCCAGCGTTTTTTTCATCGTCGTTCCATCCTTTCTCTGCTTCATCATCTTATTGTCCAAAAATCAAATACTTTCTAAATATATTAGCTTCCGGATGCAAAATCAAGTATTTATTTTGAGAATAAAAAGAGAAAATATGATAAACCAAGAGAACTTCTCATATTGTCTCATTTATCCGGTCTCGTTTTTTTAACTTGAAATGACCCATCCAATTAAAAGATCCCTCGCTGCTATTATACATCGAAAATTTCATATTGTCAATATATTTTTAATTTTTTTTCAAAACTTTATTGACCCATCCGATTATGTGTGCTATATTTATGAGAAATGAGAACTGGAGCGTATAATGGAAAAGATAGATCGTATTGTTGCAACATTGAAAAAAGAGTTGTGTGATGGAAAATATCCGGTCGGAACCAGATTCCCTTCTGAATATGAACTGGCGGAACGGTTCAATGTCAATAAAAAGACGGCGAATAAAGCGGTAAGCCTGCTTGCAGCAGAAAATCTGGTGAAACGGGGAATCGGCAGAGGCGGCACAACTGTACTCCGGACAGGAAAATATCCAAAATATCACTTTGTCTTTTTCGGAGCGATCCATTCTCCCTACTATTCCCGGATTGCTTATGGAATCCAGCATGCCGCAATTCAGGATCACTCCATTGTCACTATCTGTTCTCCCGGTATGGATCAGATGAATGCCGTACTTCAGGAATTGCGGTCGATCCCCGTAGATGGGATTCTTACTGCCAATTACGGGGTGCTTCCTGATGTGGGGCTGCCGGTGCTTTATCTGGAAGATATGGCGGGAAGTACTGTTTTTCCCGAATATGTTGCTTGTGATTCTTATTCCGGAGGATACCAGCTCATGAAAGCTGTTCTTGAAAAAGGACACCGGGATATTGTGATGATCTATCATTCTGCGAACAATCTGAAACGTCTGGACGGAATGTTTGATGCCATGAAAGAGTTTGGGATCCGGGATTGGAAAGAACGGTCATTTATCCTGAATGAAGATTCTGTCGGAGAAGCAAATATCAACCTGTCCCGGATCCTGAAAAAATATCCGGACTTTACTGCCGCATTAACCTGTTCTGATGATGATACGTTCCGTTTGATCAAATGTTTGAATCAGCGATCCATAGATTGGCAGGGAAAAATTGCCCTGGGCGGGTTCGGTAATCTGCGTGGGATCAGCGATTTTTATCCAATAGCTACCGTTGAGCAGCATCCATTTCTTACGGGGATCGAAGCGTATAAACAACTGGTAAGAAAAATCCGGAATCCCGAATTGAAGATACAGAAACTGATTGAAACGGAAGTCGTCCGGCAGGAATCAATTCCGGAAATTTCGAGTAGGTAAAGAGAAATTTCAATTTTCTGAAAAATTACAAAATACTTACAATTGCTGATAATTATTTTTGAGACAATTTTAGGTGACTGTTTCATGAAAACTTGTGCGATGTAGTATATATTTTTTTGAAAAAAACTTGATTTTTTTAGATAATGTGCTAAATTAGGCGCGGAGATATTTAACACGACAGAATGGAGATCACGATGAGGCGCATTTTGAATTCACTGCCGAATACAGTTAGTATTTTTAGCAGTTTTTATCCGAATGTATCCATGGATTTTTATTTATGTCGTAGTGCGGCTTGTGCGAACGGAGAGAGTGCAAGCACAAAGGAAAAATTTCTTTGCACAGAAGAGATTTCATGCCTCGTATTTCGGAAAGATAACTCATGCGACCTCGATAGGCTGTTTTCATGGGGTATCTTTTTTGGTTTTAAACGTATTTTCTCTTTGCTGAAAACTTCGGGAAAATATCAAAAAGAAGTAATGATGGGGTCGTTGCGGTTGTCTTGACACGACGTTCTGCACTGCATAGACCGGCTAATAGATCCAGGCCACTCTTTGAGGTTTCAGTTTTCTCGAGGAGGGGCGGCGCGTGGAAAAAATATGGATTTTCAACCTCAGACATTAGAGATATCCCCTAGAGAAAACCATATGTGGTTTCCTATTTATACCCATGCTTTGCATGAATTCAGGTTGTATAATTACTTAAGGGAGCGTGAGATTCCTGTTTATTTGCCGGTGATTCCCGATTTCAAAATTCATAACATTGTCAGGAATGGAAGACCATATTCTTATAGAAAAGAGGTCTTGCGTCCCATGTTGAAATCCTATCTTTTCGCCCAACTCAATCCTGTTCAAAAAAGAAATATCTGGAATTCAAAATCAATCCTCAAGATCTTTGAGGTGTCTGAAGAGTATCAGCCGGTATTTATTGAAGAGTTGAGGGGCTTGCAAATGATGGAAGTTCTTGCAAGATCTTCTAAACTGGAGTATAAAAAAGAGATCCAGGTCAATGATCGTTTTGTAATTGAGTCTCCCAGGGAATTTGAAGGGATATATGGCTATTTAGTGCAAAAACAAAAAAGATTCCTATGGGTGATAAAAATTGAATTGTTAGGTCAGTTTGTGAACGTTGAAATTGATCCATGTAATTACAAAATGAGAAAAATCGATTAAATGGACACACTGGAGAGAAGAGCTGCAAGCTCATCTGGAGTAGTTTTCATAAAATGATTTTTTCTGTAAAGTAAACTCTGTTTCCACCGTCGGTTCTGTTCCTTTTATCCGAAAAAATTCTGCCGAATATTCGTTTTTTGGGGGGCATTACCGCTTGTATTTAAGAAGATTGTAAAATTTCTGTCGCGATATAAATTCAAAACATAGCTTCAAACTGAACCGGGAAGAGATAATGCCTAAAAAAGTGTTTGTATCAGGATGTTACGACATGCTTCACAGCGGTCATGTTGCATTCTTTGAAGAAGCCGCAAAACTTGGTGATTTGTATGTCGGACTCGGCTCTGATGAAACGATCTGGGAACTAAAAGGACGCCGTACGATCAATAACAACGCAGAACGCCTTTACATGGTAAAAGCATTACGCTGCGTAAAAGATGCCTGGATCAGTTCCGGTTCCGGGATCATGGATTTTGTCAACGAAGTTCGGGAACTCAAGCCGGATTATTTCTTTGTGAATACCGATGGCTATACTCCGGCAAAGAAAGAATTTTGTGATGAGCTTGGAATCGAACTTGTTGTCAGTGAACGGATTCCGGAAGCCGGATTGCCTGCCCGGTCAACCACATCTCTCCGACAGGAATGCCGGATCCCTTACCGTGTGGAACTCTGCGGCGGCTGGCTGGATCAGCCGTCTGTCAATTCTCTTTGTCCCGGACCGGTGATCACATTGTCCATTGAGCCGACTATTGAGTTCAATGACAAAGCCGGTATGGCGACAAGCTCCCGTAAAAAAGCTGTTCAGATGTGGCAGACTCAGATTCCTGTTGGAAACCGTGAAGAGTTGGCGCATTTGCTTTTCTGTGTGGAAAATCCTCCGGGAACAAAAGCAATCAGCGGATCTCAGGATCAGCTTGGAATGCTGCTCCCCGGCTTGAACAAATTGAATTACGATAACGGTTACTGGCCCGTTTCCATTGAATCAAAAACCGATCATGAAACCTTGGATTTTGTGACAAAGAATCTCTGGCTGGTTTCATTGCCGCAGCGGAAAAAAGATTATGACGTTCTTGGCAATACCAACATCAATGCTGTCAGCGCAAAGAAGTTGGCAGATGCCACTGAACGGGCTTGGAAAGCGATTCAGAATCGTGATGTAAAGGCTTGGGGCGAAGCAACAAAAGATTGTTTTGCCGCACAAATTGAGATGTATCCGGCAATGATCACCAATGAAATGCGTGCCGCTATTGAAGAGTACAAAGACAAGGCTTACGGCTGGAAGGTCAGCGGTTGCGGCGGTGGCGGTTATTGGATCTTAATTTCCGATCAGAAGATCCCAAATGCCATAAAAGTCGTTCCCTGTTATGGAAATAATTGATTTTGTCGAAGTATGAATTTTGACATTTCACATTTGTATGCGGTCATTATGGCTGGCGGGCGCGGAGAACGTTTCTGGCCCGTCGGACGCTGGAACCGTCCAAAGCAGTTTTTGCCGTTGGTAAGTGAAAAATCTTTGATTGAGGAAACCGTTCAGCGGCTGTTTCCGTTACTGCCCCCGGAACGGATTCTGGTGATCACAAATCAGGATTTTGTGGAACAGACCCGGGAATTATTGCCGATTCCTGCTGAAAATGTAATTGGCGAACCCGTTGGACGGAATACTGCACCCTGCGTTGCATTGGCAACAGCTCTGTTGAAACAGCGTGATCCGGAGTCAACAATGGTCCTGCTTCCGGCAGATCATGTGATTTCCCCGGCAAAAAAATTCCAATCGACAGTTTTAGAAGCTGCGAAAATTGCTCAGTCCGGTTCTTTGGTGACGTTGGGTGTCATTCCCTATATGCCGTCAACCGGTTATGGCTACATTCACGCCGGAGATTTTGAGAATGGTTTTGCCGATGTCTTGGAGTTCAAAGAAAAACCAGACCGGAAAACCGCTGAAGAGTTTTTGCGTGACGGTAATTATTTCTGGAACAGCGGGATTTTTATCTGGCGAACAGATGTGATCGAAAAAGCGTTTCAGCAACATTGTCCGGATTTGGCAGAGAAGATTTCTGCGTGGGGGAATGGTGCTGACTTCCATAAAGATTTTGCTGATTGTAAGAGTATTTCCATTGACTATGCCATCATGGAAAACGCAGTGAACGTGAAAGTAGGAAAAGCCGATTTCCGCTGGAACGATATTGGTTCCTGGAGCAGTTTGCGTTCCTTGTTCCCGTTGGATGAAAATGGTAATGTGACCAAAGGCAATGTTATCTCTCTGGATTCTCATGACAATGTCATCATTGGTGACAGCGATATTACGTTGGGTGTAATTGGAATGCACGATATCGCTTTTATCCAGTCTGGTGATGCTGTGTTGGTTTGTCCGCTTTCCGAAGAACAGCGCGTAAAAGAATTGATCTCAAAAAATGCTTGAGAAAATCCAAAAATTTGAATTGAAAATCGGCGTGATCGGACTTGGTTATGTCGGTCTTCCGTTGGCTGTTGAGTTCGGGAAAAAGTTCGATGTCGTTGGGTTCGATGTCAAAGAATCCCGCTTGAATGCGTTGCGGAACTTTGAGGATGTGACCTGCGAAACCTCCACTGAAGAGCTGAAATCTGCGGTAAGATTGCGTTACAGCTCCGATCCGGAAGATCTGCGCGACCGGGATTTCTTCATCGTTACTGTTCCGACACCCGTGGATAAGTACAACCGTCCGGATCTGACACCGCTTTACCGTGCCAGCGAAACGGTCGGAAAAGTGATGAAACCGGGCACAATCGTCGTTTATGAATCCACCGTTTTCCCGGGTTGTACCGAGGAAGAGTGTGTGCCGGTTCTGGAAAAATTCAGCGGATTGAAGTTCAATCAGGACTTTTTCTGCGGGTATTCACCGGAGCGGATCAACCCCGGCGATAAGGAACATACGCTTACGAAAATCCTGAAAATCACCTCCGGTTCCACGCCGGAAACAGCGGAAATCGTGGATGCGCTTTACAACAGTATTCTGAAAAGCGGAACCCATAAAGCCAGTTCCATCAAGGTTGCGGAAGCGGCAAAAGTGATTGAAAACAGCCAGCGCGATTTGAATATCGCATTCGTCAACGAACTCGCAAAAATCTTCCATCTGATCGGCATTGACACTCATGAAGTTTTGGCAGCAGCCGGTACAAAATGGAACTTTCTACCGTTCAAACCGGGCTTGGTCGGTGGGCATTGTATCGGCGTTGATCCTTATTATTTAACCCATAAAGCCCAGTCTTTAGGCTATTTGCCCGAAGTGATTTTAGCCGGACGCCGGATCAATGACGGCATGGGAAAATATATTGCGGCAGAGATCGTGAAACTGCTGATCAAAAAAGACCGTAAAGTCAAGGATGGTAAGGTGTTACAGCTTGGGATCACGTTCAAGGAGAACTGTCCGGATATCCGGAACAGTCATGCCATAGACGTGGTTTACGGCTTGCAGGAGTTCGGCTGTCAGGTGGATGTATTCGATCCGAAAGCCGACCCCGCAGAAGTGAAAAAAGAGTATGGAGTTGAGTCCGTTCAGGACGTTTCAAAACTGCAATTGAAAAACTACGATGCAATTGTGTTAGCAGTTGCTCATAAAGAGTTTATAACGCTTGATATTGCACAGTTCTCTGATGGCGATGCCGTTGTTTATGATATCAAAGGAATCCTGCCGAAAGAGCAAGTTGACGGCAGATTATAAGATGAAAATTTGTGTGACAGGAGGAGCCGGTTTCATCGGTTCCAATCTTGTGGATGCCTTGCTGGAGCAGGGCGATCAAGTCGTTGTGCTTGACAACTTTTCCACCGGAAAGCGTGAAAATTTGAGCCAATGCGCCGGAAATCCGGACTTTACGCTGATCGAGGGCGATATCCGTGATTTCGAGACCTGCAAAAAAGCGGTTGCGGGCTGTGATTATGTTTTCCATGAAGCGGCACTGGGGAGCGTTCCCCGTTCCGTTGCGAACCCGCAAGCCAGTTTTGAGGTGAATGTGCAGGGCTTCTGCAACATGATTGAAGCTGCGCGTCTGGCTGGCGTGAAACGGTTTATTTATGCTTCCAGTTCCTCTGTTTATGGCGATGATGAGCATTTACCGAAAGTGGAGGAGTTCACCGGTAAAGCCTTGAGTCCGTACGCTTTAAGCAAACAGATGAATGAATTGGTTGCGGAAAATTACAATCGGGTTTATGGTTTTGAAACGATTGGCTTGCGTTATTTCAACGTGTTTGGCAAACGTCAGGACCCCAACGGAGCGTATGCTGCAGTGATTCCGAAATTCATCATGCTGCTGCAGCGTGGAGAACGCCCAGTCATCAATGGCGACGGCAGTTTCAGCCGGGATTTTACTTATATCGACAATGTGGTTCAAGCGAACCTGCTTGCATTGAAAACGGCGCATGTGAACACTGTTTACAACATAGCCTGCGGTGAACGGACGAGTCTGAATCAGCTGTTTGAATATTTGAGCGAAGGAACCGGGATCGAACCGATCCACGGCGACCCCCGGAAAGGGGATATTCCGCATTCCTTTGCTGACATCAGCAAAGCAAAAGAAAAACTTGGTTATTCCGTCAAATGCAATATCCGTGACGGCTTGGCTTTGACCAAAGATTGGTATTTTTCAAAATAACATAAGGTGCATAAGATGCAAACAGAAGAACAATTTGAAACAACGATAACAGCCCGGAACGGTTGGTTAGACATCAACTTCCGTGAATTATGGAAATACCGGGATTTGATGTTATTGTTTGTGAGACGGAATTTTGTTGCTCTCTATAAACAGACTATTTTAGGGCCTGCCTGGGCAATTATCCAGCCGTTGCTGACAACGGTTGTTTTTACAGTGATTTTCGGGAATCTGGCAGGTCTCTCTGCAAAAGGAACGCCGGCATTCGTATTCTTCATGAGCGGAACGGTGGCATGGGGCTATTTTGCAGGATGTTTGACTCAAACAGCAAATACATTTATCGGAAATGTCGGAATTCTCGGAAAAGTTTACTTTCCCCGTCTGGTTATGCCGATTTCAACAGTTTTAACGAATATGATACCGTTTTTGATTCAAGGTATTATGTTTTCAGCGTTTCTTGGTTATTACTGGTATAAAGGTGCTGTTTCGCCTAATATTTATATGTTGATGGCACCTGTTTTTATCGTTCACATGGCTTTGTTGGGGCTTGGTTGCGGTGTGATCATTTCAGCTTTGACGATCAAATATCGTGACCTTGCGATGCTGGTTGGTTTTGGAATACAGCTCTGGATGTATGGAACTCCTGTTGCTTATGATATCAACATTGTTCCGGCAAAATATAAGGGACTTTACATGTTGAACCCGATGACACCGATCATTAACGGATTCCGTCATGCTTTTCTTGGGATCGGTGAAATGAATTGGCATTATTACGGTATCAGCTGGTTGGTGACGGTTGTGATTTTTACACTGGGTGTGATGATGTTCAGCCGTGTTGAAAAAACATTTATGGATACGATTTGAGGTGACAAGATGAGTGATATTGCAATCAAAGTTGATCATCTTTCCAAGGAGTACCGTTTAGGAGCAATCGGCGGGGGAACATTGCGCGGAGACCTGCAGACGCTGTGGGCGAAAATTCGCCATAAAGAGGATCCCAATGCTAAAATCGGACAGCGTACAGATATCAAGATCGGGGAACGTTTTCTTGCCTTGGATGATGTCTCTTTTGAAGTGAAAAAAGGGGAAGCCCTTGGAATCATTGGTCATAATGGAGCCGGAAAATCCACCTTACTGAAAATTCTTTCCCGGGTGACCGGACCAAGTAAAGGTTTGATTCAGTTTAACGGCAGAATTGCCTCTATGCTGGAAGTCGGGACAGGATTCCACCCAGAATTGACGGGGCGTGAAAATATCTATATGAACGGTGCGATTCTCGGAATGAGCAAGGCTGAAATCAGCAAAAAATTTGATGAGATCGTAGAATTTGCAGAAATTGCCAAGTTTATTGATACACCAGTCAAACGTTATTCTTCCGGAATGTATGTGAAACTGGCTTTCTCTGTTGCAGCACACCTTGACAGTGAAATTATGATCATGGACGAAGTTTTGGCGGTGGGAGATATGAAGTTCCAGCAGAAATGTCTGGGAAAGATGGATGATGCCGCTAACTGTCAGGGAAGAACAGTTCTTTATGTTAGTCATAACATGAACACGATCCGC
Organism: Lentisphaerota bacterium; assembly: GCA_015061845.1. Taxonomy (GTDB): domain Bacteria; phylum Verrucomicrobiota; class Lentisphaeria; order Victivallales; family UBA1829; genus SIG79. The sequence goes on along the minus strand of SUVT01000001.1, from coordinate 35,861 downwards.
CAGTTATGCAGTAAATGTATGGTATTAAAGCAGGGGCGGGTTGCGTTTTATGGAGAGACAGAAAAGGCGATAGCCATGTATTTGGGCGAATATGAATGTTCTCCTGCTTTTGTAGATCTTTCAAATGTAATACGTCCTCCGGAGTTTTCTTCTCATAATGCATCTTTTCAGTCTATCTGTTTGACTGATCGAGAATACGCAAAATATACAGTTGGAGAAAAAATCTCAGCTTTGATAAAATTTACAAGCAAAAATGACTATCAAAATGCGCATTTGAGGATTATAATAAAAAGTATAGACGATATTCCTGTTATGATGGGAACTTCTTCGCAAAATATAGCTATAGAAGCTCAAACAATAAATTCGACAGAATTTACCCTTGATACCAGTATGCTTGCCCCGGGAAGATATGCACTGAATATGATTTTATATCAGGTAAATGAATTCGGCACAGATTGTTATTTGGACGGAATGCATAACATCGTAATTTTCGATGTGGAACCCAAAGATGGTTTTAATAATAATATGCCATGGTTAAGTAAGTATTGGGGACACGTATATAATAATAAACTGGAAATTACGAAAGGATAAATCTAAAATGGGAAAGATAAAACTCTTTATTGATTGTTATATTTCAAGTGAAGCTTGCAACCTACGCTGTCATTATTGTTATATAACTCAGCATCGGCGTTTTTTGCAAAAGCCGATACCTCTCAAGTATCCTCCGGAAATTATCCGTAAAGCCTTTTCAAAAAAACGATTAGGGGGTCCTTGTGTGATAAATGTTTGTGCAAGTGGCGAGACTTTGCTTACAGAGGATATCTTATTTGCTTCTAAAGCGTTATTGGAAGAAGGCCATTATGTAATGATCGTTACAAATGGTACATTGAAAAATCGGTTTGAAGAAATAGCAAAATGGCCTATAGAAATAAGAAAACGGTTGATGATTAAATTTTCATTTCACTACCTTGAAATGGAAAGACTGAACATGTTTGATACATTTTTCTATAACGTAAATTTGATGAAAGAAAATAAGGTTTCATTTACAGTTGAAGTTACTCCTTCTGATGAATTGATACCTTACATTGATAAGCTGAAAAATATGTGTATTGAACGCGTTGGGGCAATGTGTCATTTAACTGTTGCTCGCAATGAAATAACGGGGTTCAACGTCCTTTCTGACCTCTGTTATGAAGATTATAAAAAGACTTGGAGTATATTTGATTCTGAGCTGTTCAGATTTAAATCAGAAACATTTTATGTAAAAAGAAAAGAATTTTGTTATGCTGGAGTTTGGTCGTATGTCATAGATTTGATTAATGGCGACTTATACGGTTGTAACTATGAACGGAAAATAGGAAATATTTTTGATAATATAGATAAGCCCTTTCCTCAAAAACCAGTAGGTTGTCATTGTGCAATGCCCCATTGTTACAATAGTCATGCTTTTCTTACATTTGGGGCTATCCCTGAATTAAAAACTCCGTGTTATGCAGAACTCAGAAATCGAGTTTGTACTGATAATACCGAATGGTTAACACCTGAAGTAAAAGAGTTTTTTTCCTCGAGATTGTGTGAAAGTAACCGGGAATACAATGCTATTGAAAAGTTCTGGTTTGAGACTAAATATCAGAGTAAGCGCATTTATTTCAAGTTCAGAGCAACAGCGGGAAAAATCCGTCGTAAATTGATCCCTTGATGAAAGCATTGATCATTGAAAAATTAAATATGAAAAAAGTCAGTATTATTATTCCTGTCTATAATGTCGAAGCGTATCTCGACAGGGCTGTTTTATCTGCATGTAATCAAACGTATCGCAATACGGAGATTATTTTGGTTGATGACGGTTCAACGGATAATTCCGGTCGGATGTGTGATGAATGGCTGACAAAAGACTCCCGCATCCATGTGATTCACAAAGAAAATGGAGGTCTTTCTTCAGCCCGGAATGCAGGTTTGGATGTTGCAACAGGCGATTATATATATTTCTTTGACAGCGATGATTACATCAAAGAAAACTTACTTGAAACCGTTGTTCCTTATTTAGAACGGGGGAATCAGCTGGTTGCGTTCAACTATTATTTTGTGCGGGGAGAAAAGCTGGAACCAAGCAATCTCGAGACTCATAAACATGCATTCGTGAACGATGAAGATCGTATGAAATTCATCGTGGAAAAATTCTGTAGATATACAATTGCCTGGGAGGCATGGAGTCGGATTTTCGTAAAAAAGATCATTGATAAACATCATCTCCGTTTTGTTGATAACCGCAAAATTTTTGCAGAAGATTTGTATTTTTCACTTTGTTATTTAGCTCATATTGATCAACTGGTTTGCATAAAAGATGTTTTATATTATTATGTGATCAGAGAAGATTCTATAATGGGAAATGATCTGAAAAAAAATAATATTTCCCGTTTTTCTCTGTTGTCAGAAGCTCTATATGAACATTACAAGCAGACAGACAGTGTGTGCCTGTTGCGGAATTATCCATTAATTCATTATGCTATATTAAGACCTGAGATAGAAAGACGGTGTAAGGTTGTAGGGATAGAGAATCTTCCCGATGATGTTTGTCGGAATATACCAAATTTTTGTTTTTTTGAATCAAATCTGAAAAAGGCATGCAGCCTATTCTCCTCAATAGGATTTATGCCTTATTTTACTGTTGTACAGAACAAAGCCTTTATAAAATATCTTCTGACGGGTAATTTTTTACGATTCAAAATTTTTTCAAGAATTCTGCAGGAATTGACTTTCCATCCACGCTTGTTTAAGAATTACAGCAGAGATCAAAAAAATGCAGAGCAAAAACTGAAAGATTTCCTGAAAAATCCCAAACGGATTTTTTACCTTGGGACAGAAGAATTCGGGAATGTTGGGGATCATCTGATCAATTCAGCAGTTACAGAATTTTTTAAGAAGCATTTTCCTGAATACAGTTTATTGGAAATTTCTGCACCGGAATATAGCATATACCGTCCATTCTTACTAAAATATATTACAGAAAAGGATCTTATCGTTACGCCCGGAGGTGGGAATTGGGGCGATGCATATCCATTTGCAGAAAATACCCGTATGGATATTCTCAAAAATTGGAGAAATAACCCAATCATAATGTTCCCGCAGACAATAGACTATTCCGACAGTGATGATGGAAAGAGATTTCTTGCAGAAGCAAAAAAAATCATAGATGGTGCGGAAAATATTTCCATTTGTGCCAGAGAAAAAGTCTCATATGACTTCGCTCAGAAGAATTTTAATGCAGCAAGTTTCCTGATTCCTGATATTGTTTTCAGCAAGAGACCGGAACGGACTGTGGCGCGCATTGAGAACAAAATTCTCTGGTGCATGAGGGATGATGTTGAAAAGATTTTATCTCAGGATGATCAAACAAAATTGTACAAGGCTTGCAAATCCCATTCAGAAGAAATAGAGAAAATGGATATGCAATTGCCTTATGATGTTTTCAAAAGGGAACGGATGAAGGAAATTCAGGAGAAACTGAATCAGTATTTCAGTGGGAATCTTGTAATTACAGATCGTTTACATGGCATGGTTTGTTCTGCAATTACAGGAACACCATGTATTGCTTTTTCCAATTATAACCATAAGATCAAGAGTACTTACGAGTGGATTCGCCATTTGCCTTACATAAGATTTGTAAATAATGTTGACGAAGCGATTGCTTTGATTCCGGAACTACTGGCGATGAAAGAGTGCAAGTATGATGATGCACCATTGCGTCCATATTTTGAAGAATTGAAGAATATCATTGCAGAAAGACTCCGTTAATGGCAAAGATCAGCGTCATTGTTCCGGTATATAAAGTTGAAAACTACCTGAAACGGTGTGTTGACAGCATATTGGGACAGACATATTCCGATTTTGAGTTGATTCTTGTAGATGATGGTTCTCCGGACAGCTGTCCGCAAATCTGCGATGAATATGCGGAAAAAGATTCCAGAGTCCGGGTGATTCATCAGCAGAACGGCGGACTTTCTGCAGCCAGAAATGCCGGAATCGACTGGGTATTCCAGAACAGTGATTCCGAGTGGTTTTCATTCATTGACAGTGATGATTATGTTCATCCCCGCTATCTGGAAGTTCTGCTTAATGCCGCAGAAAGCACCGGTTGTGATGTCAGCATTGGAAGTTACATTGAATTTTCAGATGAAACAATATCTTTTCCCCAAAAAGGCAACAGACCGCAACTCTGTGATCCGGAAGAATTTTTTGTTAAAAAAGCTGTTGAAACCACTACAGCATGGGGAAAGTTGTATGTTAGAAAATTCTTTGAAACTCTCCGTTATCCGGTCGGGAAAATTCATGAAGATGAATTTACTACATACAAAATTCTTTTTCAGAATGAGAATATTTCATTTGTTGATATGCCATTATATTTTTACTATAAGAACAATGAGAGCATAATGCGTTCGCATTGGAATCCTGCGTGTTTGGTAAAATATCAGGCTATCGAAGAACAAATGGATTTTTTCAAAAAAAATCATTTTGAAAGAGCATATAGAGTTGCGTGCTGTCGCTATTTTTACAATTTCGCCTATGATCTGAAAATGATTGATCGTTTTTATCCGGATGGGAAAAAAATATGGAAAAAGAAAAATCGTAAGATGCTTAAAGAATATGGAATGGATGCTGGAATTTCCATGAATACTCATTGGGATTTATACCGGAATGCTTATCCTGAATATGAATTATATTTTTTGTTAAGAAAAAAAATCAGAGGAACGATTCTTAACATTTACAGCAGGTCAGTTTTGCTGCAAAAATCTTACAGGTTTTTACGGAATATATTGTGAAAAAAATACTTCATATAACAGAATGGCATATATCAACTTCTTATGGAGGAACAGAAGTTTATCTAGATGCATTGTGTACAGCGTTGAGCAGTCGGAATATTAAAAATTCAGTGATAATCTGGAATGAAACTGCCACGCCGGAAGAGCCGGGCGTTTATTATATCAATCCCCGGGATTCAGAAGAATATAATAGAATATTGATTGCAGAAATTCTTCAAAAAGAAAAACCTGAGAAGATCTTTATTCATTCATCTTACGAAAATGTCTTTTTAATAGCTGAGATCATAAAATATAAGATCCCTTACTATTACTTTTTTCATACGCACAGCGGGTTGTGTAATCAGGGAAATTTTCGATTTCTTGATAAATATAGCTGTACAGATTTGTTTCAACCGTTAAAGTGTACAATATGTCGCCGTCCTAAAGAAAATATAGTTATTGGTTTTCTGAAAGTCATTATTTTAGACATTTTGCTTCGGTTGAGCCTCAGAAAAAATCCCTTATTGTGCCAAAATAAGATTGTTTCAAGACAAAAAGAAAATATGATCTGCTATGCTGAAAAGGTTATAGTATTTACCTCACAAGACAGAAACCTGTTAATAAAGAACAGAATAAAAGCGGAAAAGATACTTTGTCTTCCGCAAGAGTTGTCGAAGAGCAGATTGAGTGAATGCCTGAAACAGTCACAGAACGAAAGAACGGGAATACCGCGATTTGGATATATTGGACGATGTTGTGAGACAAAGGGGGTCAAGATTTTAGTCGAAGCGGTTATAAAAATGTCAAGAGATATTGATTTTGAGCTGGAAATATACGGCTGCAAATTTTCCAATCCTTTTTGTGAGGATTTACGAAAGATATCGCAAGATGATCCCCGGATAAAGCTGTATGAAAGTATACCCCCTGAAATGGTACCGGAAAAGTTGGGTAATTTTGATGTATTCTGTATTCCGAGTACAATTTATGAAACAGGGCCGTTAACACTTCGAGAATCTGTTTATAGTGGGTGTTATGTTGTTGGTTCAGACAAAATCGGTCAAATAGATTTTTTGAAAAAGTATGGTCAGGTCATTGAACAAAATACTCCGGAGTGTTGGAAGAATATTTTTGAGAGGTGTGTACGGGATATTGAGTTCATCCGTGTAAATCGACGGAGAGAATTCCCGGATGCTTTAAGTATGGATGCTCTTGCCGAACAATTGCTGAAATCATAAAAAATAAGAGAGTTCAAAATGTCGAAGATTCCTTTTTTCTCTATCATAATACCGGTTTATAACACAGCACTGTATCTGGATGACTGTTTAAGTTCCATTATTGGACAGACGTTTCAGGACTGGGAATGTATTTGTATTGATGATGGAAGCAGAGATAATTCATTGGAAATTTTACAGAGATATTCTGCAGAAGATGAACGTATCAAGGTTTTTCATCAGGAAAACCAGGGGCAATCTGTCGCTCGCAATCATGGATTAGAGAAAATAACCGGAACTTATTTTACTTATGTAGACAGTGATGACATGCTTTTACCGCATTGTCTGGAAGAATGGCATAAAGCCTTGGAGAAGAGAGAAAGTGATGTTTTATTGGAAACAGGATTAGTATATCGGTTTCATGATAAGTCAGACTTGTCAGAGGTGTTTTCCAAACCGCAGAAAATCATTTCGCAAGTCTTCTTTTCAGATCACAGGGAGGCTTTGAATTTTCTGTTAATAGAAAAGGGGGTTAAAGGAGCAACTGTGAATAAGGTTTATCGGTCTGATAAATTAAAGCATCTCCGGTTTGATTCAACATTAAGCTATGCAGAAGATTCAACTTATTATTTACAGATTTTACGGGAGAACGTTACGATAAATGTTGTTGAGAGCGGGAATTATGCTTATAGAGTAGATCGACCTGGAAGTCATTCAACAACGATATCTCCCCGGGAAAAGGTTGACTATCTGTACAATACATATCAACATCTATTATTGTTGGAAGATTTCGGATTTTCGCAGGAAGAAAGACGTATGTGTTACCAGCGTCATTTTTCCGGAATAATGATTTACGTCATGGGGGCTGCCAGTGAATGTTACAATTTGCTGGATAAAGAATATCGGGAAAAATTCCGTAAGACCTGCAGTGCTATCAAGCATTCCACAGGTTATTACCCTTTTAACTTTTTTATGTATCTTCGCTTAGAGGTTTTTCGAGGACACTTCAACAAGACAATCAATTTTATGGAATATGTATTCTATGGAATAAAAAAAATAATAGAGAGCAAGTAAATGGATACAGAGAAAAACAACAGCTCTTTGCAGATAAAATCAAGAGAGTCCGGAATCGAATTATATCGTATTTTACTGACATTGGGAGTCGTTATTATTCATTCGTCATGGACTACACAGACATACCGTATGTTAGAATGGAGTGTGTGCGGTTTTATTTTTATTTCAGGCTTTTATGGGGTTCGGTACCGTTTGTCCAAAGTTTTTTTGTTGTTTGTAACAGCATATATCTCTGCCGGGATTTCTTATTTGATATTTACACCATTAACCGGTGGAAATATTCATTTATTTTCTGCGTTGAAATATGCAGCTTACAATGGAGGCGATTATTGGTTTGTCGGATGCTATGCGGTTTTATTGTTGGTAAGTCCGATATTAAACGAAATTCTGGAAAAACATTGTGATATAAAGCAATGGAAATGGTGGATTCCTCTATTGATTTTGGGGCTTTGGTCATGGGCGATCGATTGGCGTTTTCATCGGGTTTTTGAATTGATTCTGCCACAGTACGATTATGGTTTCGGCAGAACATTGGGGTTAGGTGCTTTTTCACCGGTCACGCTGATTTTGTGTTACATCGGTGCAAGATTTTGCAATAAATATCAGGATCACAAAATATTTTCAAAAAAATGGTTGTTATTTACAGCAATGTTAATTCTTATCCCATTAGTGTCATTGAGCTTTTTCTTCAGCCGTTACTCTTCGCCGTTTGCGTTTGCTGTTGCTGCTTGCGGATTCTTTTTGTTCAAAGGTATTCGTTTACCTGCGTGGATTTCCAGAATACTGTTTTTTATTGCCCCCAGTTCGCTGGGGGTTTATTTGATTCATTGTACCAGTCTTGGTTTTGATTTTATAAGAGCAACCAAAACAGAATTGACTACTGTCATGCATTTCTCCAAGTGGCAAAGCCATTTGTTGATAGTATTAATGATTTTTAGCATGTGTTTTTGTGCCGACTTGATAAGACGTTTTCTCTTTTATTTTATTTCTGTTTGCTATAAAAAGATCAAAGCATACAAAATGACTCACGAATAATCTTTTTTTCAATGATAGATTGCTGACGTAAACAAAGGAATGAGGAAAGAGGAGTTTTTTGAAATTACTCGTGGTATACTGTAGTATTACCGGAATATTGAAATTCTTTCATGGATTGACTGTATGATATTTAAAAAATTGAAAAATTTTACGAGCCATTATTTTGCTTATTTAAAAACGCAAGTTCTTTTGTTGCGAGAATGGTGTGGTGGGCTTTTATGTCTTTTTACAATAAGAAAGCAATTTGAAAATAAAAAGAATGTTTTTTTAGTTGAGTTTAATCAATGGCATACAGAGGTCCTGCCGGGGTATTGCAAATATTTTCAGGACTTGGGGTTTAATGTATTTGTATTGACCAGATATAAAGGATATGTTGACAATCCATTTTGTCTTTTTGAAAATCCTCCTGCACGTTTTTATATGAACTTGTCTCAAATGAAACGACTATTTTCATCTGTTGATTTTAAAAAAATTGCTTATACGTTAACGACATCGGAACGGATTTATTTTCAGGTTGATGGTAAAGTAAGCTGGACATTAGTTTGGGATTTCATTGGATGTCCTCCAATGGGAAAATATGGTTGCGGTGTTATTGCCCACGGATTGGATGATTCTCAGCATGTATATCAGCCGGATAACATCAGGGATTGGAATTTTGATCAGGTTTTGGATAAGACTTTTGTTTTGACTCCATTCCAGCTGAATAACAAACGTCAAATGCCGATGTTAAATCCGCTTTACTTTGGAGAGGTCAAAAGACACAGGAAAAATAAGCAAACCTTGTTCGTCGTGGTCGGGACTATTGCGAAAAATAAAAGAAACTTCAGTGAGTTTTTGAATATATGTGAAAAGTTGACCGGCGATTGGGAATTGTTGGTTATTGGAACTGTTCAGGAACCTTCATTATTCAATTCCTTACCCTCAAAAGTAAAAATTCTGGGACGTCTTCCGTTTTCATCAATGTATAAGGTATTGGCACAAGCTGACTTTTTCCTTCCTTTGCTTGACCCGAATGAGGAATTACATTTCAGGTACAAAAATGATAGTACCTCCGGATCCCGTCAACTGTGTTTAGGATTCTGTGTTATTCCTGTTATAGACAGATGGTTTGGAGAGCATTATCATTTCAGCGAAGAAAATGCCCTGTTGCATAATGCTGGTGAATTGTCAGTTGCAATGCAGCGTGCAATTGATATGAAAGACGATGAGTACCAAAAAATGGTCGATTCATTAAAACAGAATGCTGAGCAGGTTTATAATGAATCTATGAATAATTTGAAGTCTCAGATGAATTTTATTACAACTGAACAGATATGAAATTAAAAGATACAAATACTTGCAGTGCTTGCGGTGCTTGCCTCAACACTTGTCCTGTCGGGGCAATTTCCTGGAAGATATCTGAGCACATGATAGAGATTCCATACATTGATCAGAATCTTTGTATCAACTGTAACAAATGTGTTGCAGTATGTCCCCAGAATAAAAAAATAAAAGGAAATTATCCGAAAGAGTGTTATGCCGCATGGCTGAAATCTTCTGTAGATTTGGAGAAGTCCTCTTCCGGTGGTGCAGCCAGAGCATTTTCCCTTGCGGTTTTGAAACAAAATGGAATTGTTTTCGGTTCTGCATATTTGGCAGGGAAGGCTCAGCATATTGCTGTGAGTTCTACGGATTCTCTGGATACATTATCCGGTTCAAAATATGTATGGAGTGATGTTTGTCAGACCTATTCTGAAGTAAAAACAGTTCTGGAAAACAGCGATAAGAAAGTACTGTACATAGGAACTCCCTGTCAAATAGCCGGATTGAAGAGTTATTTAGGTGAAAAGAAATATGACAACTTGTACTTGATTGATTTGATATGTCATGGGGTTCCTCCTGCAGCATATATCAAGCAGTATGTTCAAGAAGTATTCGGAGATGAACCAGAAACTTTGTCCTTCCGCAACAGAGAGGGCGGGATTTTGTCCGGAACATTAAAAAGTGGAGTCGCCTTCAAACAAAAGTCCGAGGGAAGTTTTTCCGATGAATACATGAAAGCGTATCTTTCTGGAATAATGTATAGAAAACACTGCCACAATTGTCAATTTGCCACTCCTGAGCGAATATCGGATATAACTATCGGGGATTTTTGGGGAATAGATAAAGCTGTTTTGCCCGTTGATGCTCCGGAATTATTATCTGTTATTTTTGCTAATACAAAACAAGGTCAGGAGCTGCTGCAGTTGTCAAAGGGGGATTTGAATCTGACCCCGTATCCTGTTATTACAGGATGTTATGGAAAAGATAATATAAAACATCCGTCATTACAACCTCGTGAAAAAGAAGATTTTTACTCAAATTTACAAGAAAAGTCTTTTTTACAGGCTATTAGAATTGCCGGAAAGAAAAAGACGCATTATCTCAAAGATATCTTTTCTTTTATCACCCGGATAGAATCTTTTATCGTTAGAGGAGTATGTTCTCATTTTTCCAAACCAGGCAATTCGACAAAGCCTCTGGTTGAGATTACTACAATAGATGAGAGCTATATGCTTGATAACTACGGGACTTTTTTACAGCACTATGCGTTGAGACGTGTTGTGAAAGAGGCTGGTTTTGCGGTCTGCCGGAATGTATGGGAACCACAGGCATATAAAGGGATGGATGAAGGCTACAAATGGTGGAAAAATCAGTTATGTTCTTTATCTGCCTGTAAAAAAATTCTGAAGATTATTTTGACAAAACTTTCTTTGTATCCAAAAATATCTCATTATGCTGCATGTATGTATATGACACGTCCAATAAAATTCAGACGGAGTTTTACGCATTTGATTGGTCCATGGCGGGAAAATCCAGGTCGAAAACCTGATATTTACCTTGCAGGAAGTGATCAGGTGTTTTTCTGGTGGGATCTGGATAGTCAATACAGACGATTCATGAAGCATGCCCCGGAGTCATCCGTAAAAATTTCTTATGCGGCAAGCTCGAACTGGTATACTGCAAGAGATAGTGAAGTCTGGAGAGGGAGTACTGCCGAATTATTGAACGAGTTCCATGGAATTTCTGTCAGAGAAAAAATTGGACAGGAAATCTTAAAGGAACTTCTACCACAAAAAAGCATTGTTCAGGTTTTAGATCCGACTTTGTTGTTAATGCAACAGGATTATTTGAATATTTTGACGAAGAAAAAGTTTTTCCGCAAGCCTACTCTTTTATGTTATTTGCTTCATTGCGATATGGAGACTCTTCATTTAGAAGAATTGGAACACATTGCAAAGCAGCTTGGTGTGGATTTAAAAATCATTGGTACACAAGGAAGTGAAAATTATGTCCCGGTAAAATATGGTATTTCTCCGGCCCCGGAGGATTTTTTGCGTGCATATCGTGATGCGGAATATGTTATTACAAACAGTTTCCATGGAACAGTTTTTTCCATCTTGTTTGAGAAAAAATGGGTTTCTGTTAATCAAAATGGTTCTAATAAGAGTTCCCAGAATGCCCGGCATACAGAATTACTGAAAACCTTGGGAATGGAAGAGAGAACAATTGATTTTTCGGAAGATGATATATTGGACCTGCTGGGAGAACCTGTGGATTGGGCGCACGTTCAGAAGACTTTGGCAGAGTTGCGATCTTCCAGCAAAAGTTGGTTGCTGGATACCTTAAGAAGTGGATTGTCATGAGATTTTTTGAAAGATTGAAACATTCCAGAATTTATTTATATCTCAGTGGAATTGTTAATAATTTTCAGGAATGCCTGCTTGGTGGTTGGCATTATCTGAAACTTTTGTTCGGAAAAGTTCCGGAAAAAACTGTTCTTCTGGCGGAACCGAATGCATTTCACGGTGAATGTCTGCCGGGATATGTGAAATATTTCCGTGAACTTGGCTATAAAATTGTCATTCTTTGCCGTTATGTCAATTACAAAGAGGATCCATTCTGTCGGTTTGCGGAAAAGCCAACCCGTTATTGTTTGACGATTTGGGGAATGAGAAAATATTTGCGTTCCAGAAAAGTTAAAAATTATGAATATATCCTGTTGACATCTGCCAGATCTTATATGAATGAATATCGTTATTACTGGAGATATCCTGACTTTCTGAAAATGCTACCGGAAGGGAAATGCGGTGTTGGATTGATCGAACATGAATTTGGAGCCGATTCTTATGGCGAATTCTGGAACAAACAATCCGCAGACAGTAAATATCTGAAAGAATTGTTTGAGCATACCTTTGTTTTGACAGGTTTTTCTTATAAAGGCAGGGAAATCCCAATGCTGAATCCCCATTATTTTGGTGATATTAAGCCGAAACAGACTCTTTCAGAGGGAAAAAGAATATTTATTACGGTTGGAAAGATTTCTGATAATACAAGAAACTATTCTCAACTGTTTGAAGCTCTGTTGAATTTGCCGGACAACATGGATTATGAAATCCGTGTTATAGGAAGCGGAACTTTGGATGGCGTTCCTGAAAAACTCCGTTCAAAGTTTAAAATTCTTGGTCGCTTGAATTTTGAGGATATGTACCGGGATCTGGAAGAAGCAGATTTTTTTCTGCCATTGCTTGATCCGGAAAAGCAGTGTGCATATCTGAAGTATTGTACAACAGGTTCCCGTCAGTTGATTCTTGGTTTTAATATGATTTCGCTGATGCAGAAAGAGTTTGTAGAACATTACGGTTTTTCTTCAGATAATACGATCGTTTATGACCATGATTTATCCGGTACAATCATGCAAGCTTTGACAATGACAAACGAAGAATATTTGCAGATGAAAATGAATTTGGAAAAAGTCCGTAAAGCAGTCGATGCAGTTTCCTCAAATAATTTGAAAAAACGTTTGCAGTAATTTTCAGGGAAGAAGAATATGGCAGAAATACATGAAATAAATCCGCTCATCAAGGAAGAATTGCTTTCTATTTATCAGGCTTTTGCCAGTGTTTGTGAAAAACATCAATTGAAGCATTGGGTAGCATTTGGAACCATGTTGGGGGCTGTCCGGCATCATGGTTTTATCCCTTGGGATGATGATTTTGATATTTTTATGCTGCGCGAAGATTATGAAAAATTCTTATCTGTAGCTGACAAAGAGCTTCCGGAATATTTTAAGCTGGTAACGCACCGGAATTGTTCCGCATATCCAGCCATTTTTGGGAAAATTCAGGAATCCCGTCGGGAGGTTTATGAAAAAATTGAATCTGAAACGGATTATATTAATCCTCATGGGTTATATATTGATATTTTTCCGTTGGATGGCATGCCGTCTTCCTGGATTGAACAAAAACTTGACCTGCTCAGGTATGCAGTAGGATATTGCCGAAAAAAATATCTTTTCAGAAAAGGAAAACATGGTTCTTTAGCTGGAGCAATTTCTCGCTGCGCAGGTTGGTTTATGGGATTGTTTTTGTGGAAAAGAAAAACTGAAAATGATTTTGCGTTTATGCTGGATCTTTGGGTGAAAAAATATCCAACCACAGGATGTAAATTTGTTCGTGTCGGTAGTTTAGATGCCCGTTTTCAAAGAAAAGAATACTGCTTTTTGCGAGAGATTTTTGATGATTCAGAAGTTGTTCTGTTTGAAACGATAACAGTTCCTGTTCCGAAAAAATGGGATGCTGCGTTGCGTACACTTTATGGAGACAGCTACATGACGCCGCCTCCCGTGGAAAAAAGAGTTTCTGAACATTCAAAATCAAAAAAAGCACCTTGGTATTACGGCCCAAAGGTAGAGAAATAATATGGCTCCGCTGTTTTCAATCATCATTCCTGTTTACGATGTAGAACCATATCTGAAAAAATGTTTGGATTCGGTAATAAATCAAACATTCAAGGATTGGGAATGTATTTGTGTTGATGATGGCAGTCCAGACCGTTGCGGAGAAATCCTTGATGAATACAAAAATATGATGGTTGCCAAAGGGCTTGGTGAAAAATTTATTGTTGTTCATCAAGAGAATAAAGGTGTGAGCGGTGCCAGGAATTCAGCTTTGGAAATAGCATCTGGAACATGGGTGCAATTTTTAGATTCTGATGATGCATTAGAATCTGATTTCTTGGAAAAACTTGCCAAGGCAGTTGACAAAAATCCAGATGTTGATACAATAGAACATGTTGCTGTTTATTGTTACATGGATGGAAAGAAGCTCATTGGTGGTAAAGACCGGTTGCCTGCGAAAGGATTTCTGAAATGTGATGACATCCTTGCTGATCCTTTTGGTGTGAAATATACAAATCTTGCCAGATGTTCCTGCTACAAAATATTCCGGAGATCTGTCATTGAACAAAATCAGTTAAGATTTATGGAAGGAATTCCTATTTCAGAAGATGAATTGTTTGCAATTCAGTTTTATGCAGAAGCCGGTATATCTGCTATATGTCCGGAGATTACCGGATATAAGAGAATTTTCAGAGAGGGGTCAGCTTTAATGTCTATGACCTATGAAAAACTTGTTCCGAAGTTTTCTTGGTTGGAAGAAGTTTATAAGACTTGGCAAAAACACAAAACTTCTGGAATGACTGTTCGATATTGTGCTTGTATTGTTGGAATGGCATACTTGGGGAATGAATATGATCGTGAAATTAGAAGAAAATGTATTGAAGCTACATTGGATTCATCGTTTTACAATACCTGTGCAATTCCCTTTTTAATGAAACATGGTACTTGGAAATCCAGGATTTTTGCCGTTGTTTATTATTTTTCTCCAAAAATGCTCCGTCGCAAGATATTGCAATATCTTGGAAAGGGAAAATAACTCTCAAGAGAATTCTACAGAGGAGTTTTACTTATGAAAAAAATAATCATAGTTCTCGGAACCCGCCCGGAAGCAATCAAATTGGCTCCATTGGTGCTTGCATTGAAGGCAATGCCTGATAAGGTTGATTGCAAGCTTTGTGTGACAGGACAGCACCGCCAGATGCTGGATTCTGTGCTGGAGCTTTTTGGGCTCATTCCTGATATGGATTTGGAACTGATGCGTCCGAACCAGAGTCTGGGAACACTGACTGCCGGTGCAATCGAAAAACTGGATGCCTATTTTCAGATCGAAAAGCCGGATGCTGTTGTCGTTCAAGGTGATACAACAACTGTTTTTGCTGCATCCTTAACCGCGTTTTATCACAAGATCCCAATCGCTCATGTAGAGGCTGGATTGCGGACAGGAAATATGCTTTCCCCGTGGCCCGAAGAAGCTAACCGCGTTTTGACGACCCGTTTGGCTCATTGGCATTTCTGTCCGACAAAGTTGAACCGGGATAATCTGCTGAAAGAAGGGGTACTTGCTGAACAGATTTATATCACTGGTAATACCGTTATCGACACTCTTTTCTGGTCATTGGAAAAGCTGAAAGAGGAAAAAATCACGATTCCCGGTTTGCCCGGCGAGTCGCTGGATTTTATCGGTGATCGGCGGCTTGTTTTGATTACCGGACACCGGAGAGAGAACTTCGGGAAAGGTTTTGAAGATATTTGCAATGCTATTGTGGAACTTGGAAAACGATTCCCGGACAATGTGTTTATCTATCCTGTCCACTTGAATCCAAATGTACGGGAACCGGTAGAACGGATCATCGCCAATGAAAAACTGGAAAATGTTTTCCTGATCGAACCGCAGAGTTACCTGCCATTTGTGGCATTGATGAGCCGGTCTTATTTGATTTTGACCGATTCCGGCGGCGTTCAGGAAGAAGCTCCCAGTCTTGGAAAGCCTGTTCTGGTCATGCGCGATACCACAGAACGACCTGAAGCTGTAATAGCTGGAACAGTCAAACTGATAGGCGCAGAGTATGATAATATTGTAAATGAAGCAACATTACTTCTGTCGGATGAAAACGCATACAGAAAGATGTCTCAGGCAATGAATCCGTATGGCGATGGTCATGCTGTTGAGCGGATCGTGGATGAATTGTTGAGGTAAAAATGATATCATCTTATACCAGTTCAAAATTAAAATGGCTCACTCTTATAGCCACCTTAACAGTCGTTTGGATTCATTCTAATGCTATCGCTTTTTTGCCGAATACTTCACGTCTGACAAGTTTTACAGCCCAATTTTTGATGACTAGAATGACAGCTTGGGCTGTTCCATGTTTTTTTATGGTTTCCGGTTTTTTGTTCACATATTCTTACCGAAATTCATACAGAAGATTTTTGGGTAAAAAAATAAAATCTTTAATGTTTCCTTATTTTTGCTGGGCGTTGATTGGAACTGTAATGACAATCCCTCTTACGTTAACATGCAACATATTACAAGGAAAATCATTGTGGTCCAACAGTTTTGTAGAAAAAGGGAATTATACTTTTTTCGGATGCATTGATCAAATTTTTGGAATAGTAGAAACTGGTCCGATTGATAATGGACCTCTCTGGTATGTACGGGTATTACTTTTATTGTTTTTGATTTCACCTCTTTTTATGTTGGTATACAAGAGCAGTAAACTTCCAATTTTGGAAGTTATTATAGCCCTTATACTGATAGTATTTTTCAAAAGTGCTTATAAGTTTGGAGATTTTGAATTGAGGCTTTGGGCAATTCCCTATTTCATAATAGGGATGGCTGCTGCAAAAATTGATTTTTGGGAAAAACGGATTCCTGTTTGGCTATGTATATTGTGCGGAACCTGTTATGTTTTGTTTGCGGTGTATGAATCTATGGTACACATATCCATTCTGAAACCATATTGGATTCTATCCTATCCATGGAAAGTTTATTGCGCAATAATTTTTTGGGCAGGACTATATGATGTATGCAGTAAACAGGCTGACCGTATTGTGAAATATATTCCGATGACATTTTTTATCTATTGTTTACATCAACCTGTATTGGGATATTTCAGATCATTCAGTCGATTTTTCTTCTGTGATAGCGGAACTGTATTGCTGTTGAATTGTATTCTTTCTTTTTTGTTAACACTTACACTTTGTATTTTTATTTCAAAAATTTTTGAACGCATCTGTCCTAAAACATATAAGTTCTTAATAGGCGGACGTTAAAAAATATTGGGAGATTGTTTTGTGAATTTTGTAATTTTTTCCTATAATTTTCTTCCGTTGAATGATGCGGAAGCATTTTGTACGGCTCGTTTTGTCAATGCGCTGGCTGAAAACGGACACAATGTTCATGTTGTGACGATGGAACATCCCCGGCAATTGCCGGAGGATGTTGTTCAGGAGTTGATTCCTGCAGTCAGAAATATTACCCGTATTCCCAGCCGGAAAGGTAAAAAATGTTATCTTCCCCGGATCGTTTATCAAACTCCGGAGTGGGATGCTATTGATTATTCTGCCTGTATAAAAACTCTTCGCAATGTTTTGAAACAATATGAAAATCCGATTCTGATTTCCCGGATGTGCCCGGCTGCCTCCGGGATCATTGCATGGCATTGCCGTAAAGATGCAGCAATGTGGATCAACCACTTCAGTGATCCATTCCCCAACTATCTTAAAGGCGGATTTTTGGGAAAAATCATGAATCAATTTACTTACCGTTGGACAAGACGTTTTCTGTTTGATTCTGATTTTTGTACAATTACCTGTAATGAGGTGTTGCGTTTCTTTGAAGAAAAGTTCGGAAAAATAGACCGTAATAAATTTATTCTCGTTCCGCACATCGGCGATCCGTTTCTGAAAGCCGGGGAATGGGGCAATCCGTTTGTGGGAAAGAAATTTGTTGCGCATACAGGGAATTGTTATGACGGACGTTATTCCCAAGAAATTGTCCGTGAATTTGAAATTCTTGCAAAACGGGGAATTACTCCTGGTTTTCTTCAGGCAGGCGGGATTCTGGATAGAGATAAAAAACTGATGGAGGACTCCGGAATTGATTTCAAGCATGTACAGTTGAACAGTCCCCGAATGGCATCTTCTATTTTTCTGGCTGCAGATGTTAATCTTGTGGCTGATTTGAAAGTCAATTATGGTTATACTCCATTTATTCCATCAAAATTTGTTTATCTTCTTTTTACGGATCGACCGATCGTTGTGTTTGCCCGGAAAGACAGTTGGATGTACCAATTGAGTCAGGAATTCCCGGAGGCGGGAATCGGCTTTGCAGATGTAGAAGAGATTGGTTCGTTAGCTGATGTTATGGAAAAAACTCTTGAAAATAAGACAATTCCTGACCGGTGTAATATCCAGAAACTCTTTGAGGGAAAGTCTGTGGTATCAGCGTTTGTTTCTGCTATAGAAAAGAAGTTAAAAACCAGATAAAAAATGCGTATCCTTTATCTTATTACAAATAATTCTCTTGCAGATGGTATTGCAAGGCATATCCTGAATATTTCTGCATATTTTGTAAAACATCCGGAACTTGGGATAGAGATTGCTGTTTGCATCGCTATGCCTCCGGGCGATTTGACAACTTCTCTGGAATCTGCAGGCGTTCGGGTTTATCACCTGAATGGTACTTCCGGGCATTCTTTCAAGATTTTCTGGAATTTCCGTAAGGTCATAAAAGATTTCAAACCGGATATGATTCATTCTCATGTGATGGCATTGATGGAACGGGTTTATTTGAGCCTTTTCAGACGGGGTATTCCGATAGTCGGTACAGTCCACGGAATAACCATGGAGCATTTAGGTGGGAAATTCGCAAAGCCTGTTACTCTGAAACAAAAGATAGAAAGATCGCTCTATCATTTGTTTTCTGTTAAGACGAAGAAAACGATATATATATCCCGAGGCGTTCAGGATTTTTATCACGGAGATAAGGATTCCGTTTATATTTACAATCCGATGGAATTCCAAGAGGTGTTGCCTCACAAAAATTCTCTTCATAAGATATTGGAGATTTCAGAGGATTCTCCTGTCATCGGAACTGCTTGCAGAATTTCAGCGCCAAAAGATCCTGAAGCGTTTACGGAAGTTATGTGCATGGTTTTGTCTTCCATGCCGACTGCTCATGCCGTAGTTTGCGGGAGTAGTGAAGAGAATATGAAAAGTTTGGAAGAGATTGTCTCCAAATATAATGTTTCAGAACGTTTCCACTGGATGGGATACCGGAAAGATGCTCCGGAACTGGTGAAAGATTTTGATTGTTTTGTAATGACTTCTGTTACAGAAGGACTTCCGACGGCGTTGCTGGAGGCTATGGCAAACAAGATTCCGGTTGCATTTATGGAAACGAATGGCGGCATGAAGGATATTGCTGAGATCCACCGGACGGAAGGTCCCATCGGTATTTGTGTTGATGCCGGCGAATGTGAGAAAATGGCACAAATGATTATAGAAATGCTGAACCAAAAGACCGGGGCTGCATTAGCAGAGAGAGCATATACCGTATGCAAAAAACATTTTTCAATGCCGGTTGTCATAGAAAAATTGCAAAAAGTATATATCGGAAGTGTCAATCAACAATAAATCTCTGATTGTAGAAGTCTTTAGGAGATAAAATATGGAAAACAGCTTGTTAACTCAATCAACATCAGGCTCCTTAAACAGCACAAGCAAGTTTTTGGCTTGGATGCTGGTTTTGTGTGCTGTAAATCAAATATTTATATTCACACCCAATTTGCCGCAGATGGTATATTATGCAGTAATGATTGGATTGAATATTTTGTTAATAACAACAAATATCGGAAAGCCGATTTCAATCAGTGTCGGAATGTGGATTTTCTGGCTGGTGATGTGGTTGAGTATTCTTTTTAATTATGATACATTGCCTGCGATTTTTCAAGCAGAGGAGCGGACAATTGCGTTTTGCGGCGTTATGCTCGCTCTTGGACCGTGGCTTCTGTGCAAACAGCTGATTGAATTGCGCCTTTATATCTGGAAGGCTCTGAATAAATGTCTGTTTGTAATGATCATGTTCTCATTCCTTGGACGAATTGGTGGATTCCTGCCTTCAGATAACAATGGTTATTATCTGGGGTGTTTTGCTCATTCCATGATCCTTGCTCCACTTGCAGCTCTTGTCTGCTTGAATTGTTTGCATGAAAGTGTTCATGGTGATAAACTAATGCAAAAAAGAATTATGGGATTTTGCGCTGTTGTCGCTTTGGCAGTCCTTCTCTTTGCAAGTTCCAGAACCTCTTTAGTTGCTGTAATGATAGCTGTATTCACCTATTTGACCTATCAGATTGCCGGAAAGGGTAATGTTATCATAAAGAATATCATATTTTTTGGAATTGTTCTCTGTATTATCTCTTTTATTGCCGGCGGAATGCTGGATGGTATCATGAATAAACAGAAAGATGGTTTTGATATGGAACAAACACTGCAGTCAAGAGAAGATTTATGGAATGCCCGGTTCACAGAAATTGAGAAATCACCGATTTTTGGAATCGGCAGCCATTCAGTCAGTGCTGAATTCATTGAGTCGGATGGTCGGATTGAACCCGGAAATGCCTGGTTATTTGCATTCAGTTCTATGGGGATCTTCTCTTTCCTGGCTCTGTTGGGGCTTGTTGGAATTTCATTTATGCAGCTCCGGAGTGATATCAAAGAACGAAAGCGGAGTGATTCAGTTTTGCTGATTTCGCAGGTCGTTTTCTGGGCTGTTTATATGAATGGTGAAGCCCATATTACAGCAGCCGGAGACTTTACCTATCTGTATTTCTGGCTGGTAATAGGTATTTCTCTTGGAATATACCGTTATCTTGAGCCGCAGAGTGTGAACAATGAATTGGCAGTACCTGAAACAGAAACTGCAAAGTAAGAAAGTTCTTATCTGTAAGATTTTTCTGATAAGTCTTGGCGTTCTTCTCCTTGGATTGATTGGACTGGAACTTTTCTTACGGTGGCATTACGGTTTATGTGATGCGGTTCTGATGAGATCAGACCCGGATTACGAATATATCGCACAGCCGGATCAAAACAGAAAACGCTTTGGAAATCTCATAAAATACAACAGTCATTCCATGCGGTCTGATGATTTGAGAGATGACAGCCTGAGAATATTGTGTATTGGAGATTCCATTCTAAACGGTGGCGCACTTACAGATCATTCAAATCTTGCGACGACTTTATTGAGTGAAAAACTTTCAGCTTCTCTAAAAAAAGATATTCAGGTTTTGAATGTGTCCGCCGGTTCCTGGGGACCGGATAATTGTGCAGCATATTTGAAGAAACATGGGCATTTCGGTGCAAACGCAATTTTCCTGATTACCAGTTCTCATGATGCCAGAGATACTATGACCTTTGTCCCGGTTGTGGGGAAATTGAAATACTATCCCAATAAACAGTATAAACTTGCAATTGTCGAACTTCTGGATCGGTATCTGAATGTCGATATGTCTCTGTTTCACAAAACCAAAGATGAAATAGACGAAGATTTCCGTAGGCAGCACCACATAGAGCAGGCTTCTGATAAATTCAATCCCGGATATGCTGCAATATTGGATTATGCAAAGAAGCATAAAATCCCGTTGTATATTTATCTGCATGCAAATCAAAATGAGTTGAAAGCAAACAAACTGGAATCTTCGGGCGAAGAAATCGTTTCCTTTGCAAAGGAAAACAAAATTCCGTTCTATTGCGATTTGAACAATGGATTGGATTCTTCCTGGTTCAGAGATCCGATCCATTATGGTCCGGAAGGACAGAAAAAAATGGCAGATATTCTCTATCCGGAAATGGAAAAAATCCTGAAAGAAAAGAAATAATATGTTATCTCCGAAAAAATTATATCTTTACCGGTTGCTGACAAATCTTATGCCGGAAACATCCTGTTTCGGTTTGAAACGGCGTTTTCTGCGCTGGGCTGGGGCTGAAGTCGGACAAAATGTCCGGATATGTTCTTCTGCAACAGTTCTCGGCTGCGGAGAACTCATCATTGGTGATGATACTTGGATAGGACAGCATTGTTTGATCATGGCTTCTTCTAAAATCGAAATCGGGAAAAATGTTGATGTTGCGCCCATGGTTTATCTTGGAACGGGAACTCATGTTCCGCAGTTTGATAAAGAACGTTGTGCAGGTGAAGGTTTGAATAAAGATATCAAAATCGGCGATGGCTGTTGGCTTTGTGCCAGAACGACGATCCTGCCGGGGGTGACGGTTGGAAATATGACGATCATCGGTGCAGGTGCTGTTGTCAATAAAGATTTGCCCGGTGGCATAACTGCTGTCGGTGTGCCTGCAAAGGTTTTGAAATGAAAGTTGCTCTTTTAACAAACGTAATTTCTCCACATCAACTTCCGCTTGCGAAAGAATTGGTGAAAAAACTCGGAGCCGATTCCTATCGTTATATTTATACGGAACCTTTGGAGTCAGAACGTGTTCAGCTTGGATGGAACGATGCTTCTGATGATCAGTGGTGTGTGCAGAGTTCTGTTGATGATCCTTTTTTGATGGAAGCAGATATCGTATTTTCTGAATTGCGAGCGTTAGATTTGTTTGAAAAACGAATAGTTGCCGGAAAAGTGACATTTTATGTTTCAGAACGCTGGTTCAAGCCGCCTGTTGGTTTTTTGCGTTTTTTTTCCCCTTCCTATTTCCGTATGGTAAAAAGATTTGCAAAAATATTTGATTCTCCTTTGTTCTTTTACTATCCTCAAGGAATTCATGCGGCCCGTGATATGATCCGGCTTATACTTCTTCTTAAGGGAAAAATGAAATATTTCTTTATTTCGCCCAACTTGATTTTTGATTCTGAACCGGGTGGAATGGTTGCTCTTTTAGAAGATGCTGTTAAGGCTGGTGTTTGCAGTGAAGAACAGATCAAAGGCTGTCGTAAAAATGGATTTATTTCTCTTCCGAAAGATCGTTTGGATAAAATAGAAAATACAGACCTTTTGAAGAAAATTAAAATCTGGGGATATTTCGTTCAGTCATCAAATCACTTTAATGAAAAACTGGAGCAATAATGCAGTTTGTAAAAAAAATGTTGTTGAAATGCGCCGGATTCCTTTGTCGATCTGAAGCAAGTAAAATTATTTTTTATCATGATATTTCAGATAAGACTGTTCATACAGATATGGCGACGTCCTTAACAGCGTTTCAGAAACATGTGAAAACTGCGGAACAACTTGGTTTTCAAATAGTAACAGAAATTAAAAATCCGAAAAAAGAAATTCAGATTTGCTTTGATGATGGATTTCGCGGACTTTGGGATTGCCGGGATTACATTTTGAAGCAAAATTGGAGACCCACAGTTTTTATTGCTGTAGAACTGATCGGAAAACCGGGTTATCTTACGAAAGATGAGATAACAACATTGGACGCTGATGGCGTAATTTTTCAATCTCACTGCTGGTCTCATAAAGTTCTAACAGATTTTAATTCCGCTGAATTGGAACACGAAGTAAAAGATTCCAAGATTTATTTGGAAGATATGCTGGGGCATGAGGTAAATGAAATTTGTTTTCCTGTCGGATATTTTTCTGATGAGGTTTTGAACAGTTGTCGAAATGCCGGATATACAAAGATGTATTCTTCCGTTCCCGGTGATTATTATGATCAACTGTTTCCCGGGGTGGTAAGAAGGAATCTTGTTCAATTTTATTCTGCCGATGAATTGACCTCAGTCGTTTATGGCGGGCTGACCCCGTTTGCTTCCAGATATGTAAAGATGCATTATTTGAAAGATCTGTCTCATGCAAAATGATTGCACATTAAAAATTCTATGGGTTGGCAGAATGCTTGATTGGAAGCGTGTGGATATTTTAGTTCGGGCTTTCAATAATAGTTCTCAGAAATTGTCCATGAAACTGCATTTATATGGTCATGGTCCGGAACAGAATAAACTTGAAAAATTGAGTTTGGGGCATCCCGTTTTTTTGCATGATCCAATTCCGATTGACCAAGTCAGAAAAGTTATGCAATCCAATGATGTTTATGTTCTTTCCAGTGATGGCGGGGAAGGCTGGGGGGCTGCTCTCAATGAAGCAATGAATGAAGGCATGATTCCTGTCGGAACTTTTGAAGCCGGAAGTTCTGCGACCATGATCGAGCATGGTAAAAACGGTTTTCTTTATCATTCAGAAAATGTGAAAGAATTGGAATGTATTCTTGAACAGATCTGGAATTTGAAAAAAACTGGTAAGGATCAGGAGATCCGAAAAAATGCACTGCAGACGATTCGTGAGATTTGGAGTCCGGAAAATGCGGCTGTAAAATTACTGGAAGATTGCAGGGCGTGGATAAAAGAATGAAAATACTTCATGTAACAGCCGGGATTCAGGAGACTTGCGGAGTTTCCTGTTTTGTTATGGAAATCGCAAAGGCGCAGGCTGATGCCGGGCATGATGTTTGTATCGTAACTACCATGACTTGCGGTTATCCAACAGGAAATTTGAATGTACAATTATTGGACGATCCGGAAAGAGTTGATTTTACGCCTGATATCGTTCATTTGCATTGTATTTGGAATCTCTATGTGCATCGGATGGCGGTCTGGTGCAGAAAAAAGAATATTCCGTATGTATTGTCTCCTCATGGAGCTTTGACCCCGTGGGCGTTGAAATTTAAGTGGTGGAAGAAAATTCCAGCGATGCTGCTTTACCAATATAATGATTTGAAAAAAGCAAAGGCTTTCCACGTCACTGCTACAGCTGAAAAAAAAGATATTTCCCGGATTTGTTTGAAACAAAACGTGATTACAGCTCCCTTAGGAGTAAACTTTCCTGATGAAAACAGGGGCATGAAAGAAAAAGTTTTACTTTTTTTGAGTCGGATTCATCCGGTAAAAGGTTTGGAAAATCTGTTCAATGCGTGGTCATTGCTTTCCAAAGAACAACGTGCCGGCTGGCGGATTGTGATTGCCGGTCCGGATGATATCGGACATCAGCAAGAGCTGAAAGAGCTTGCCGGAAAATTGAATTTGAGCGTAACAGATTTCAGTCGGGATTTGCAATATGGGAAGAAGCAGATTCACGGCGGCGGTGAAGTTTCAGCAGCCGTCTATCAGGAAAAACTCCGGGAAAGTCAATCTGAAATCATTTTTACCGGAGCCGTTTACAGCGGTGCGAAAGAGTATTTTTACAAAATGGCAAAATATTTTGTACTGCCTTCGTTCAGCGAAAACTTCGGCGTTGTTGTGGTTGAAGCTCTGGCAGCTGGGACCCCAGTTCTGACTACGACCGGAACCCCATGGCAGGTGTTGGAAGAAAAAGGCTGCGGACTTTGGGTTAAGCCGGAAGTTGCTGCATTGCAGAATGCTTTGGAAACATTACTGGCTCTTCCGGATGAAAAATATTCCATAATGTCGGAAAAATCAAAAGCATTCGTGAAAGAAAATTATCTTTGGGAAACGTCTTCTGAAAAATTGCTGACTCTCTACAAAGAGATTATAACGAAACAAGCGTAAAGGGTTTAATATGCGCAGAATCAAACAGGAAATATTTTTATTTATCGCATGGTGGGTGAAGTTTTTCGGACTTCGCAGTGAAGCATGGTATCAGGAACATCTTTCCCGGGTCAAACACAGCAGGAATTATCTCAGTAATCAGAAATTCGATTATGAGGCTTATGGCAGGATCATGCTTGAAAATTCAAAAAATCCGGCAAAAAATGATTTTGTTCCCCTTGCCAAAGACAGTTATCAGCGGAAAGAATCTGATCCGAAACTGATTGCGTTTTATCTTCCTCAGTTCCATCAGATTCCGGAAAATAATGAATGGCACGGAAAAGGTTTTACCGAATGGACCAATGTCACAAAAGCCGTTCCGCAGTTCATCGGACACCACCAGCCGCAACTCCCGATCGATGTCGGTTTTTATGACCTTGCATCACCAAAGGTAATGTATCGTCAAGTCGAACTTGCCAAGCAGTATGGTTTGCATGGTTTCTGTTTCCATTATTACTGGTTCAGCGGCGGGAAACGCTTGCTCGAAACACCGATTTTCAACTGGCTGAATAATAAAGATTTGGATTTCCCGTTCTGTTTGTGTTGGGCAAATGAAAACTGGTCAAAACTCTGGGACGGCGGAAATCGTGAAGTTTTGCTGAAACAGGAGAGCAGAGCTGAAGATGCCGAAGATTTCTTCCGCGATATCCTGCCCTTTCTGCAGGATGAACGTTATATCCGTATGGAAGGTAAACCTATGCTAACGATCTACCGTCCGAACCTGTTTGAGAAAGAGGAAATGCTGAAATTCAGTGCAAAACTGCGTGAACTTGCTGTAAAAGCCGGTTTGCCCGGGCTCTGGCTGAATATGGTCGGTGTCGATTACTTTGAGGGAACGGCTTCAGAATGGGGCTTTGACGGTTTGGTGGAGTTCCCGCCGATGCGCATTACTCACTTGAGAAAGTATGTCACTGATGGCAATCCGATCAATCCGGATTATAAAGGTTTTGTTTATACGATGGAAGAAAGTATCGAAAGCGGTGCAATCTTTGAAAATAAAGTCACAGATATTCCGGTTTTCCGCGGATGTTTTCCCCGTTGGGACAACACTGCTCGGAAAGCTTATTCCAACGCTTCGACCTATTTACAGTCTCCTGAAGTTTTCCGGAAATGGCTCTCCGGTTTGCTGAAATGGACGAAAGAAAACAATACTCCGGAAAAGCAGTTGATTTTTATCAATGCCTGGAACGAATGGGCAGAAGGTGCGCAATTGGAACCTGACAACCGTTATGGTTATGCTTATCTTCAAGCTGTAAAGGATGCTTTGGAACATGAATGATTATCCGTTAGTTATGACGGCCGCTGTCGATCCGAAAGGGATGGATGGTATTTCCGTTACTAATGTTGCGGAACGTGCCGGGCAATATCTTGGAACCTTTCAGTTTTATCTGGAAAATCCGGCGATCGACAGGATCGTTTTTGTGGAAAATTCCGGATATGATCTGGCTGAATTCAAGAAATTAGCTTCCGAACACCCGGAAAAACAAATTGAATTTATCTCCTGTGACCTCAATGATTACCCCCGGCATCTGGGGAAGAGTTATGGGGAACTGAAGATTCTGGATTATGTTTCCGATCATTCCGAATTTGTGATTCAAGCTGGCGGTTATGCAAAAGTGACCGGGAGATTCCCGATTTTGAATATTGGAGAGTTGCTGAGAGAAGCAGAAAATCGCCAGCCGTGGGATTTCTTCTGCGATAATAAAGATCACAAGATCTATGATTGGCTGCATCTTGGCTGGAACGGTCATGCTTGCGACACCCGCTTTTTCCTTGTGACAGTTGATTTTTACAAGAAGTATTTCTATGGCAGGGCAGGGGAGCTTGATGACAGTCAGGAAAGACTGATCGAAGGAATGTTTTTCCAAGTTGCAAAAGATTATTGCAAGACTGAAAAAATCGTACGTCGTTTCCGGACAGAACCGGAGTATTCCGGGAAAGCCGGACACGTTCAAATATCAATTATTGGAGTCAATAACTATTCCGGAAGAGTCGCAAAAACCAAGCGTTTTATCCGCCGGATGTGCAGAAAATTGATTCCCTGGTTTTGGTTTTAATTTTCAGAAAGGAAAAATAATGAAAGCATTGATCTTAAATTCCGGTCTTGGTCATCGTATGGGAGTTTTGACAAGTGAACACCCGAAATGTATGACGGAAGTATCCCCCACAGAAACCATTCTCAGCAGACAGTTGAAGCTGCTGGCAGAAAATGGAATCGAAGAAGTTGTCATGACAACCGGATATTTTGACGAAGTATTGGTCAACTATTGCAAGTCACTTTGTTTGCCTCTGCATTATACCTTTGTAAAGAATCCGATTTATGATCAGACTAATTACATTTATTCCATTTATTGTGCAAAAGAACATCTGATGAATCAGGATATCATTCTGATGCATGGAGATTTGGTATTTGAAAACTCTGTACTGGAAGATATTCTGGCATTTCCGAAAAGTTGCATGAAGGTGAGTTCCACCATCACTCTGCCGGAAAAAGATTTCAAAGCTGTTATTCATAACGGAAGAGTGGAAAAAGTCGGAGTTGAATTTTTCTCCGATGCAATGGAGGCACAGGCACTTTATAAATTGAACAAAGACGATTGGAAAATCTGGCTGGACAAAATCATTGAATTCTGTGAATCCGACAACCGGAAATGTTATGCGGAAGTCGCATTCAATCAGATTTCCGATAAGTGTGCGATTTATCCCTTCGATGCAGAAAACCGGCTTTGTACGGAAATTGACACTCCTGAAGATTTGGCAGTTGTGAAGTCCAAACTTCATGAGATCGAAAACCGGATCGTCTACATGTGTTTCTCAACAGATCTGGTTCATTGTGGACATATTGCAGTTATCAAAAAGGCAAGAAAACTTGGTAAACTGGTAGTCGGTGTTTTGTCAGATGACGCTGTCGCAAGTTTCAAGCATCGTCCGCTTCTTCCCTTTGAAGACCGGAAGTCTCTCTTTGAAAATATCAAAGGTGTTCATCGCGTGATCGAACAGAAGACTTTGAGCTATGCAGAAACTCTGCGGTCTTTGAAGCCTACCTATGTCGTTCACGGTGATGACTGGAAAGAGGGAATTCAGAAAGAAATCCGCAGTGAAGTGACAGATGTTCTGGCTGAATACGGCGGAATTCTTGTGGAGTGTCCTTATACTCAAGATGAAAAATATAAATTGCTTGAAGAAAAAATAAAATTTCAATAAAATGAAACAAGCAGATTTATCACAATATAAAAATGCCATGAGTCGCAAGAATCAGATCATGCGGTTGTTATGGACTATCGTTTGGGGCGTGTTTGCAAAACCGCTGCCCCGGAGTATCGGCTGCGGGTGGAAACGGTTTTTACTCCGTATGTTCGGCGCAAAACTTTCCTCCAGTGCGGTGGTTTATTCTACAACAAAAGTCTATATGCCGTGGAACTTGGAAATGGGGGATTACTCCTGTCTTGCAGATGGTGTTGATTGTTATAATGTTGCGCCGATCAAAATCGGAAATAATACCACCGTTTCCCAGCGGACTTATCTTTGCAGTGCATCCCATGATATCACAAAATCCAACTTGCCATTGACCTTTTCTTCCATAGAGATTTGCGATTCCGTCTGGGTGGCAGCTGAAGCCTTTATCGGCCCCGGCGTGACTGTGGGGCAGGGGGCTGTTGTCGCCGCAAGAGCTTGTGTGGTCAAGGATGTGGACCCGTGGACAGTTGTCGGTGGAAATCCGGCGAAATTCATCAAGAAACGGGAGATCGTTGAATGATTTCTGCCGTTATTCTTACGCTCAATGAAGAGCGCAATATCGTCGAGTGTATTGAAACTTTGCAGCCCTGGTGCAATGATGTTGTCGTTTATGATTCTTTCAGCACTGACAGAACTGTGGAGCTTGCAAAATCCGCCGGAGCAAGGGTTTTTCAGCGGAAGTTCGACAACTATGCTGCTCAACGGAATGCCGCCCTGCATGAAGTTGATTATCCCAATGATTGGGTGGTCATGGTTGATGCCGATGAACGGTTTGATGACAAAATAGGACAAATCATGACTGATGCTGTCGGCAATCCCAATTATCAGGATGTACAAATTTTTCATCTTCAAAGAAAAGACATTTTTCTTGGACAATGGCTGAAACATGGAATTGGTTCCGGGACCTGGTTCGGTCGTTTATTGAAACATCAGTTTGTAACAGTCGAGCGCGATATCAACGAAGAGTATCATTGTAAAGGCAGGAAAGAGTATCTGACCGGAGAACGGTTCCTGCACTATCCATTCAACAACGGCGTAAACTGGTGGATCAGCCGTCACAACCGTTATTCCGATATGGAAGCAGTCCGTTTGAGTGCAGAGAAAGCAGAAAAACTGCAATTCAAAAAATTGTTCAGCAAAGACCCGGCAGAACGGCGCAAACATCAGAAACAACTGCTTTACCGTCTGCCGGGAAGACCGCTTTTGATGTTTTTTGTGTTGTACTTCCTGAAACTTGGATTTTTAGACGGCAAAGCCGGATTTCATTATGCTGTGCTGCGCTCATTTTATGAATATATGATTGACTTGAAAATCGTGGAGAGTAAGTAAAAATGGAAACTTCAGAACCTAAAGCAACTCATTATTTATGGTTGGATTGGCTTCGCTTTTTAGCAGCATTTGCTGTTTTAGTGTGTCATGGAAGAGGTTTCTTTCTGCCGGAATATGCAGAAATTCCAATAGAGCAGAGGAATATATTTATCTTTATTTTTTATTCTTTAACACGGTTAGCAAACGATCCAGTCGTTATATTTTTTGTTCTTTCAGGTTTTCTTGTGGGAGGAAAAGGCTTAGCCAGAATTTCCCAGGGGACATTTAATTGTAGAAGTTATTTCATCGACAGATTTGCACGTATTTTTCCGCCTCTGTTAGGATGTACAATATTTTATTGTATAGCCGCGCAGTTTTATCAGGAATATCCGGTCAACTACTGGCATTGTTTGGGAAATCTTTTATCATTGCAGAATATTTTTTGTCCTACACCAGTAGAACCTTTTTGGTCTTTGGCTTATGAAGTTTGGTTTTATATTCTGTTGGGGACACTTGGTGTTTTTGTAACAACTTCAAATTCAAAAGTTAAAGTTCTAACTTTAATTATTCTTGGCTGTATCTGCTGGATTTTAACTAAACTTGATATCCAATACATGCTTATTTTGTTTTTGGGAATCGGTGCATATTTTATAAAAATAAAAAATCGCCCAATATGGAAGTTCTTTTTAATTTTTGGATTATTTCTTTTTGCTATTGCAGCGAACCAAATGGGAGCTGCATCCAATGCATTTCAAGGACTTGCAGTTATTCCTGTAGTGGTTACCAGAATTATTTTGGGATTGACAGTTTGTTTTCTGATTATCTGGTGGGCGGGGGCTTCTTCTGAGAACAAATACATCCTTTGGTTTAATCAGTTTGGGAAATAAATTAGCAGCATTTTCCTATACATTATATTTAAGTCATGTTGTGACATTCAGACTGTTGCAGTATTTGGGCTGGAAAAGGGCAACTCAATTTAATTTCTATTCATGCATGAATTACATTCTATGTATTGCTATTAGCATGTTTGTTGCATATTTACTTTATTGGTGTTTTGAGAAACGTACTCCATGGTTGAAGAAAAAATTAAAGCAAATCTTAATCTCAAAACAGGTTTAAAATGAAATCCATTCTTCTCATTTATCACTTTTTCCATCCTGATACAGTTATCAGTGCCAGACTGTTTTCTGATCTGGCTGGAGAACTTGCAAAAGAATATGATGTGACCGTTTACACCGGAAACCGCTTGATCCGTTCCGATGAGATCCTTGCAGAATCCGAAGTTTGGAACAATGTCAAAATCAAACGGTTTTCCCGTCCGAACTTCTCGCAGGGAAGTAATTTCGGTCGTCTTTTTAACTCAGCCATTCTTCAGATGAAGTGGCTCAATGCATTCCGGAAAAACCGCAAAAAATTCGATGCAGTCATCGTTGGAACCGACCCCCAGTTTGCTTACATGATGTTTCCATTTATGCGGATGATGAACAGGGAAGTCCGTTTGATCCATTGGGTATTTGACCTCTATCCGGAAGCAATTCTGGTGAACTCCCCCCGTTGGATGAAGATTCTTGCCGCATTGACTAAACCGTTTATCCCGTGGGCATACCGTTCTGTCGATGATATGGTGGATATCGGCGGATGTATGCGGGCACGTTTGCAGAAGTATAAAAACGAGGCGAAATATACCACGTTGACTCCGTGGGCATTGGCAGAAGTTTCTGCGCCCCCAGCCGCTGATCCGGAAATCCGGGAACAACTGTTCGGCAAAGCCAAAATCGGTTTGCTCTACTCCGGAACAGTCGGCTATGCTCATGACTTGAAGCCGTTGATTGAATTGGCGCGTCAATGCCGGAAATCCGGAATCGATGCAGCTTTCTGTTTTGCCGGATATGGAAACCAATACAAAATCCAGACCGCAGAGATCACGGAAGATGATACCAATATCCGTTTAGCCGGTTTTGCCTCGGAAGAAGAACTGGAAAAACGGTTGTCTGCTGCGGATATCCATATGGTTTCCCTGCGCCCGGGCTGGGAGGGAATCGTGGTGCCGTCCAAATTCTTCGGATCGTTGGCGATCGGAAGACCAGTGCTGTTTTCCGGACCGGAAGAGAGTGAAATTGCCCGGTGGTGCAAGGAATATGGAATTGGTTTCACTTTGAACGAAACGATAACAGACGATCTGAAAAAGTTTGCAGAAAATCAATGCGAATTGGCTGAATTACAACAGACTTGCTATCTGGTTTATACAGAGCATTTTTCCAAAAAATCAGTCGTTGACGGTTGGAAAAAGTTATTGAAATGATCCTTTGAAAGGAGAGAAAATATGAACAGAATCATCGTAACAGGTGGAGCCGGATTTATCGGTTCGGCAGTTGCGCGGCACATTATCCTTGATACTCCGGATGCGGTTTGTGTCGTGGACAAATTGACCTATGCCGGAAATCTGGAAAATCTTGCACCTATTGCAAACGATCCCAGATTCAAATTTGAAAAAGTTGATATCTGCGACAAAACTGAACTTGATCGGGTGTTCGCTGAGTTCAAACCGACTCATGTGATGCACCTCGCTGCAGAAAGTCATGTCGACCGTTCCATTGATGGACCGGGTGAGTTCATTCAGACAAATATCGTTGGCACTTACACGCTGCTTGAAGCCGCCAGAAAGTATTATAATACGTTGGACGAAGAAGCGAAAAAAACTTTCAAGTTCCATCACATTTCCACCGATGAAGTTTACGGTGACTTGGAAGGTCCGGAGGATTTCTTTCGTGAAACAACGCCTTATGCGCCCAGTTCGCCGTATTCCGCAAGCAAAGCCTCCAGTGACCACCTCGTCCGTGCCTGGAAACGCACCTTCGGGTTGCCGACTCTGGTGACGAATTGCTCCAACAACTATGGACCTTACCACTTCCCTGAAAAGCTGATTCCGCTGATCATTCTCCACGCTCTCGACGGCAAAGATCTTCCGGTTTACGGCGAAGGTCTGCAGGTTCGTGACTGGCTTTATGTGGAAGATCACGCCCGCGCTCTTTATCTTGTCGCAACCACCGGCGTTCCCGGGGAAACTTACAACATCGGTGGTCACAATGAAAAGAAAAATATCGAAGTCGTGAAAAAGATTTGTTCTCTGCTTGATGAAATGCGCCCCCGTCAGGACGGCAAAAAGTACGAAGAGCAGATCGTTCATGTCAAGGATCGTCCGGGCCACGATTTGCGTTATGCCATCGACCCCTCCAAAATCGCCCGTGAATTGGGCTGGAAACCGCAGGAAACCTTTGAAAGCGGAATCCGGAAAACGGTTGAATGGTACTTGGAACACAAGGACGACTGGTGTGCTCATGTTTTGAGTGGCGCCTACAAAATGGAACGTCTTGGAACAGGAGAATAATTTTATGAAAGGTATAGTACTTGCAGGCGGAGCCGGAACCCGGCTTCATCCCATTACCCGGGGCGTTTCCAAACAGCTTCTCGGGGTCTATGACAAACCGATGATCTACTATCCCATCAGCGTTCTGATGCTCGCCGGGATCCGTGATATTCTTATCATTACGACTCCCGAAGATCAGCCCAGTTTCCAGCGGCTTTTAGGCAATGGTTCCAGCTTCGGCGTGAAGTTCACCTACGCTGTCCAGCCGAAACCGGAAGGGCTGGCTCAGGCGTTCATTATCGGAAAAGAGTTCATCGGAAAAGATTCCGTTGCATTGGTTCTCGGCGATAATATTTTCTATGGTGCAAACCTGAAAAAACTGTTGAAAAAAGCTGTTGAACGGGAGAGCGGAGCGACGGTTTTCGGTTACTATGTCTGCGACCCGGAACGGTTCGGCGTTGTGGAGTTTGATGCTGACGGAAAAGCCGTTTCCATCGAAGAAAAACCGAAAGTTCCGAAGTCCAATTACGCCGTGACCGGACTTTATTTCTATGACAATGATGTTGTCAGAATTGCAGAAAATATCAAGCCGTCCGCCCGTGGTGAATTGGAAATCACAGCCGTAAACAACGCCTATCTCCAAGCCGGAAAACTCAATGTGGAAGTCTTCAAACGCGGTTATGCGTGGCTCGATACCGGAACTCATGACAGTATGCTGGATGCGGCAAACTTCATCCGCACTATCATTACCCGGCAGGGGTTGCAAATTGCTTGTTTGCAGGAAATTGCATATGAAAACGGCTGGATGACCAAAGATGAGATCCGGGAAAGCTGCAAGGATATGCTGAAGACAGAATACGGACAATATTTAATGAGGATGATCGAACAATGAATGTGATTGATACAGAGATACCGGAAGTCAAGATCATCGAACCGAAAGTGTTCGGAGATTCCCGGGGCTATTTCTTTGAATCCTGGAGCGACAAACGCTATAAAGAAGCCGGGATCGACTGCAATTGGCTGCAGGATAATGAGTCCCGTTCCCGCTATGGCGTTTTGCGCGGATTGCACTATCAGGCAGCACCTTGCACACAGGCAAAACTTGTCCGTGTCATCAAAGGCGCCGTGCTGGATGTAGCGGTGGATATCAGAAAAGGTTCTCCCACATTCGGCAAACATGTAGCTGTGGAACTGACCGAAGAAAACAAACGTCAGCTTTTTGTTCCCCGCGGGTTTGCTCACGGTTTTGTAGTGCTTTCCGAGGATGTGATTTTTGCTTACAAGTGCGATAATTTGTATGCGCCGACCCATGAACGCGGTTTGGCGTTCAATGATCCTGCGCTTGGTATTGATTGGAAAGTCGATCTCAAAGAGTTTTTGCTTTCGGAAAAAGACACCAAAAATCCGCTGCTGAAAGATGCCGAACTTTTTGATTACAACACAAAGGATTATCTGAAATGAAGGTTTTACTCACCGGCGGAAAAGGGATGCTCGGCAGAACTCTTTGTGCAGAACTGACTGATTTTGAAGTTATTCCGACTGATCTTCCGGAAGCAGATATCACTGATGCTGCCGGTTTTGATGCGCTTCTCAAGCAAATCAAGCCCGATGCAGTGATCCATTGTGCCGCCATGACAGCCGTGGATAAATGCGAAACGGAAATCGATTTTGCCTACAAACTGAATGCGTTCGGAACTGCAAATGTTGCATCTGCATGTCACCGGAACGGAATCCGGTTGATCGCAATTTCCACAGACTATGTTTTTGAAGGAAATTCCGACCGTCCGTACAATGAATTTGATACCCCAAACGGCGGGAATACAATTTACGGAAAAAGTAAATTTGCCGGAGAAGAAGCGATCCGCCGCCATTGTCCGAACCATGTGATCTGCCGTATTTCCTGGCTTTACGGGGCAGGTGGACCGAGTTTTGTTCATGCCATGATCAATCTGGCTGATGGAACCAGACCGGAATTGAAAGTCGTTGCCGATCAGATTGGCAATCCCACAAGCACTTTGGCGGTTTCCCGTCAACTGCAGAACATTTTGAACCGGAAAGACTTGGTTGGAACGTTCCACCTGACTTGTGAAGGCGAAGCGACCTGGGCAGATTTTGCGGCTGAGATTTTCCGTTTGAAAGGCATTGATCAGAAAATTGTTCCCTGTACGACAGCAGAATTTCCCCGTCCTGCGCCCCGTCCGGCGAACTCCAGACTTGACAAAATGATGTTGCGTCTTGCGGGTTTGCCGCCGATGCCGCATTGGAAAGATGCCTTAGCGGAGTTTATCGCATCAGAGTTTTGATAAGTTTATTTCAGTTCGGATATGACAATAGAGCGAGGAGTTCCCCGGAACTCCTCTTTTTATTTTAAAGTCTTTTTAGAGGCAATTTCAAAAGTCTTCAAAAATGGCAGAAAATTCTTGTTGCGATCTGCAAATGGAGTGTTTTCGGCTTGTCCTCCATAGCTTCAGCGAAGGAGGATGGTAGCCACGCTCAAACTACCATTTCCAACTCATCAACAATCTTTTTTCAGCCAAATTTTGCCGGACTTTTGAAATTACCTCATGAA
>SUVT01000075.1 GCA_015061845.1 Lentisphaerota bacterium | reverse complement strand
TGTGCAATTGCTTCTGCCAGAAGGGGATCAGCAATATCTTCCCTTGGGATCCCTGAAAGAAACCGCAGTGTCTCATATCCGGGCAGAGCATTATCGATCCAGTATTTCCGCACAGCAGGATGATAGAGCCGCAGACCTGTTTTTATAATTTCCGCGACCCGCTGAGCGTCATCGTCAGCAATTGTTTCATCAGCGGATTTCTTGGGGATCGCAGTCAATATTCCGGGGACACCGTCGAATCCCCTCTCATTATACCGGGGGTGATGATAACTTTTCATTGCCCATTGCAGACACCTTTTCCCTTCAAGCGGGATCGCCGGGAGCGCAACATCTTCCCGCTTCACATACTTCCGCCATTCCTGGGGCAGTGTGGAACAGGAAAGAGGTTCAAAATTCCAGATAAGTTCCCTGAAATTGTTGCCGAGGAGCTGCTGGAATTTTTTATTGAGAGGCAGCTCTGAATGAGACCTTGGCAGTTCCCGCAGGGTGACAGGGGTGACGTTTCCGGGCCCGTAACAACCGATCCAGGAGTCAACGATTTTTTCAACGCCCTCAAATTCTTCCGTCCTTTGGGAGCGGCGGGACAGATTGGCGTTGAGCAGACAGTACCGCCACGAAACATCCAGCGCATTGAGATTATCAGGATCGCACCCCAGTTTGAGCAGATATTCGGTCATCTTGCTTCCCGGATCGTTCCATTGCACCTCGCTGGTATATGTTTTTTTGTTACAGATTGCATACCACAGAAGATTTTTCCCGGCGGCATCTTTGCAGTTTTTGATTTGCCCGGGGAGACCGTCTTCGATGCTTTCCAGCAAGGGGATCAAAGTCGTTTCCGGCAGGTGCACCACGGCGTAAAAAAGAAGTTTATTCAGGATCTTCGCGGGGATCCGTTTTGCTTTCAT
Source organism: Lentisphaerota bacterium (assembly GCA_015061845.1). Classification (GTDB taxonomy): domain Bacteria; phylum Verrucomicrobiota; class Lentisphaeria; order Victivallales; family UBA1829; genus SIG79. Next base: position 17,600 of record SUVT01000075.1, on the reverse strand, counting down.
CAACTCCCCCATAAGCGTAGTTGCGCCGCATTCGACAATGAAGTTCAACAGGGGAAAAGTGATCCTCAAATTGTACATTTCACTGTACATAGCAAAAGCGGGATAGGAGTTGTTTTTTATAGCCTCCTCGATTCCTTTCGGCAGCTTCTGCGGGGGATTGTTTTTGGTATTGATGATTGCAGACTCGCAATATTCTTCCTGCGTTCCCCGTTCCGGCTGTTCTCTGAGGGCAAGTGTATCGAAGTAATTACTGCTGGGTGAGATCTTCAGATAGATATTCATCAAGGCACGTTTAGGCAGTTTTTTACGCAGGGCAAAAACTTTTTCGCAGAATAATTGCCTGTTATCACCGTTGAGATAATCATAGAGTGTCTCAAGAGACAATCCGGGGACACGATAATGGCCGAGATAAAGAATAACATCATCCGTCAGATAGTGCCGGACATCCGGAAATTTATCAAGAAAGATTTCCTTTCCCTCATAGCCAAGGAAACAGCAGATATCGTGAGCATATTTGTGCAAAAGCGAACAAAGCCGTTTAGTTTCCGCCCGTTCTTCAGAAGTATTTGCCATATATTTTTCCCTTTACATCTTATAAATCTGTACAGTCCTTTATTCAAGGACGGTGAATTTCCCCCAGGAACAAGGCTTCAGGTGATCTTTGGTCAGCACCCACAAAACAGGGTATGCGGGAGCTTGTTCCGGAGCCGGACCGTAACCGTCGGTAAGATAAATGAGCAGTTCAGGAGGTTGTTTCATCTTTTTGACGTAATCAAAAACAGGTCTGAAATCGGTTCCTCCACCGCCTTGGAATTCCATTTTTCCCGACGGCACAGGGTGGGCATCTGAAAACTTTTCCACTTTCTGAATTGCCGCATCACAATGGATGAGAGTCAGATCATACCTGCCAAAAGTTTTCATCAGAGAGTGGAGTTCTGCGAAAAAAGAATCCAGACCGGGAATTGTACTGCCGCTGGTGTCAACGGCGACCACGGCACTGATTTTTTCATCTCTCATACTCGGCAGATACAAATCGTGCCAGACGTGCCGCCTTGAGGGAGGAAGCCACCTGCGTTTCCCGCCGTAGCAGCTGGAAACAAACTGCTTGAGGAGCTCCTGCCAGGGGAGAATGGGATTGAGCATATTTTCCACCAGTCGGGCGACGTGTGCCGGGAGTTTTCCTTGAGTCCGTTCCACTTGCTGAGCCGAAGATATGACCCGTCCTCTGACCCGTTCCGTTGTGGAGGAAGACACCTGAGGCGTGTAGTCATTGTCAACAACGAACTCTGTATCTTGAAAATCCTTTTGATTTTTTCCGGCAGCGGCATCGTTTCCGGAATTTTCTTCCGTACTTTCCTGCTGCGCGCTGTTGTTTCCCGCCTCGCGGGGATCTTCCAGATGATCTCCCTGATAGATGTGCCGGTCAAAACTGCCGCCGCTGTCGTTGCCGTTCTTTGCTGAAGCACCTTGGGAACCAGACTTCTGAGGAGGCGAAAAATCTTCAAGTTTTTCATATATTTCCTCCGCCGAAAGCCCTGCCCACCGGGGATCGTGAGGGAGAACCCAGGGTTCTTTCATTTCCTCCTGGGCAAGAGTGAAATGTATTTCCAGGTCTGCTGCAATGTTGAATCGTTCAGGATCCCTGCCTTTCAGCCTGGAAAAGTGGAGCAAAACAGAATGCCATACTTCGTGGGCAAGGACAAAGAGCCGCTCATTTTTATCCAGCGTTGAATAAAAATCAATATCCACAAAGATGCTGTTTCCGTCCGTTGAAGCTGTTTCCAGTCTGTCATCTCTGACAGCGACCAGTTCCATACGCATAATGACTCCGCCGATGAAGGGCCACCGCATCAGCAGCTGCTGGCGGTCAAGGGAAAGCTGTTCAAGGCAGATTGCTTTGCGCTTTTCTTCTTCCTGGGATGTATTTCTTATATTTACAGTTGTATTCACAGAGATTTACCTGATCTTAAAATGAAAGATGTTTTTTCATAGCTTTTCCGTGGACCTTTTTCCACGCCGCATATCCGGGGTGGTAAAACAGCTTGGCCGCCGCATCAGATTCACTGATGATACCTGCTCCCGTCATTGCGTCGCACATCGCCATACAGGCGAAATCGCTGGTCAACTGCAGGGAAATACGATAGAATCCCTCCAGCAGTTTCCGGCTTTCCTCCTCATCTTTTCCACGCCATATAAAGTATGACATCGCTGCACACAAGGCGTATTTTCTATCGACTTTCTGGGGGATTTCCACGGTAATCTCCGGATCTGTCATCATAGCTTTGACATCTTCAAATTGTGAGTTGAGATTGTAAAACTCAAAAAATTCAACTCCCGCCCGGTTTCCGACGAGGCCGTAGATCATTTTCCGCAGCAGATTGTTTTCCTGGCCGGCATTCTGCACGACGCCCAGCATAACCGAAACTCTCTCCCAGGAACGTGGAGTGGGCCAGCCGCGTTCAAGGTTTTCGCCCTGCTGGCGCAGAAGACACTCCGGACGGAAACGGAGAAAGGCTGTTACGGCAGGGTGGATATTGTTTTTGACAGCCCAGTTGGCCCAGGCGTCCACATCGTCCGTAAGTTCAAAGTGCATAAATCTGTTGGCCAATGCGGAACTCATTGTTGTGGCAACAGCTGAATCTTCCGTTCTGTTTCCGGCAGCACAGATGTACCAGCCGTCCGGCACTTTGTAAAGATCCCCCAAGCGGCGGTCCAGGATGAGTTCGTAGGCGGCGACCTGCAGGCTTCTGTCCGCTGCGGTCAACTCGTCAAAAAGGAGAATACCTTTTCCTTCTCTGGGCCATTCACCGGAAACGAGCCAGTCCACACATTTCCTGTCCCGGTCGGGCACGGGGAGACCACGGACGTCGACGGGTTCACGCTGGGCCAGACGGACATCAATGAAACTGATTCCGAACTCTTGGGCCACCTTTTTTATGATCGTTGATTTTCCGAGTCCCGGAGCTCCCCAAACCATAAGGGGAGGCATCAGAGCAGCCATTTCAGGATTATCCGCAAGAGTTTTAAGCTGCATCCGGATGATTTGTTCCAGTTCAGCGGCGGTGATACGGTTGTGCATATCAATGGAAATGGATTTTTTATCGCTCATATTTCAGTGCCTTTCTTTATGCTAAAATAATAAAACAAATGATATAACAGTTCAATTTTTTAATATATTACAAATATTTCTTCATTGCAAGTACACAGTTGGTGATTATCTCCTTTTGTTTCAGCTGGGTAGTTTTTCCTTCTCAACCTCTTTTACCGACTTTTATCGGGAACAGAGCCTTGTTTTTTGCAGCTGTATGACTTATTACACTGTATAATATATCATACTGCACGGACATTTTATGCTCCTGGAAGGAAAAGTTTACCCCTTCCAATTAAAAATATAGTGTTTTTTTTCGATAATTTACGCATCCGGAAAGAAAAAAGTGAAAAATTTTTTCCATTTGATTTCAACTGTTGCATTCCAATAAAATATACTTGAATTTTGCAGTATCTGAGTGTATATTAAGGACATTTGCCCCCGAACAATGATCCCGAAAATCAGAAAGGAATTTCTATAATGCTCCACAAAGGTGTGCTTTCCTGTTTGGCAGTTTGTTTGATCGCGTTTGCGGCCGTTGCAGAAACAGCAGAAAAAGAGAGAGTGAAAATCGAAGATGATGTGATCGAATTGCAAGTCTCTCCCCAGATGCGTACCCGGATCCAGCAGGCCTTTGAACGGGGAATACTGTATGAGGAAAATGGGGTCACAATCATTGAACTGAATGAAGAAAACAGCCGCGGAGTTCTTGCCGACAACGATGATGCCATTATTCTTGCACCTCCCGAAGACCGGAGCAGTAAAATCACATTGGGAGAGACTCTTAAAAGTGCCGTTGCTCCGTGGGGGAATGACAGTGATGCCGTTACAAAAATCGCCAGAGGCGGTGCAGGATTGATGTGCAAGGCCTTTCTTGTGGTTCTTCCGTTGGCAGTGCGAATGGGGTACGGTCTTGACGTGATGAGTGACGGGGTCGCCCGTGCCCTCTTGGGGAAGCCGCAAAGGACGCCCAAAGAAAAGGAAGCTCTCTGGAACGATTATGCTCAGTGGGAAATGAAAATTCATAAATCCGGCCGTTCATTACAGTATATGGTTTTGGAGTATGATGAATATGTTGATGACCGCGCTGCCGGACGGCAGCCTGAAAAAGCCGCTGAGAAGAAAGTTCCGTCAGCAGTTCCGTCAGAGGATCTCCCGCAAAAAGTTGTTTACCTGAATAATATTGTTCAAACGACCTATGTTTCTTCCGGCGGGCGGAAAGTTTTTGTAGGTCCCCGCAGACATCTTCGTCCCCGGGGGCGGCGGATCCGTCATCGAGTGCACTATTTGCCCGGCATACGCCGGACAGCCGAACGCCGTGCTGCGCCGCCCCGTCCGATCATTATCCGCAAAAAACGCCATTATCATCCCGGTAGTACTGCTCCTGTTGTCCACCGGCGTCAGCTGCGCCGCCGTCCCAAAGTTGTGCTGCACACCAAAGGATATCGTCAGGCAGGAGCGCATAAGAATCCTGTAAAAAGAAGCAGAAGACGTTGAGTTGCGGGAAACATTGTTCCGGAAAGCAAGAGTGCCTGAAATCTCCATAAAAAATCCATAATTGCGGCGTAAAAACCATAGATTCTGTATTGCATAAAAGGGAAACACAGTTATATTATATGTTACAGAAAAAAATTATGTTTCAACTGGAACGGGAATTGTCCCCCTTTCTATATAATTTAAGGAGTTTGATTATGATTGAAGGCGGAAAAAAGGTTTGGTATTTTGCTGACGGCTATCTTCCTGAGCCGAAAAAGTCCGGAAAACTGGAGTCACACGAAGCTCTGATGATTTTCAACACATTGAATGAAGATGTTGAAAGTATCATAGATGTTTACTTCAGTGACCGTGCTCCCATAAAAGACATCAGGATCACAGTTCCTGCGGAGCGTATTATTTCTCTGCGGCTGGATAAACCTGAAGATTTACAGGGTGCGGTCATTCCTGCGCAGACCCAGTATGCCTTGCGGATTACTTCCAGTCATCCGGTTGTCTGCCAGTTTGGCAGACTGGATATCACTCAGGAGGCGATGTCCTACTATGTAGGAGTTGGATACGCCGAGTAAAATTGTTTCAGTTGAGAGATCTGAATTGACTTTATCAGGCAGATTTCATCAACTCGATAACATTTCTGACTTGGCTGATAACTTCGGGGATCATCTTGAAGTTCATCAGATTGATATTGTTGTCATTGGGTCCGTTGTGGAGAGTGGAACATACAGCTCTGATACCGCGTTGGAACGTCATTTCCGCCGGACCTGATGAAAAGCAGACGCTGGGGATGCCTGCTTCAGCGAAGACCCAAGCGTCATTGAACGGCATATGGCCTTGTTTGCAGTTTGTCAAAGCGGCTGCTGCTGAGCAGTTCATACAGTCAAGATAGATCTGGTTGAAGCAGCCGATCACATCCAAGTTGACACACCCGCTGATATGTTTTGAAGAATGTTCCAAAAAATATTGAGCGCCGCCACCGCCTTTTTCTTCATCATTGGTAAAGATAATTTCGACATCGTGCGGCAGTTGTTGGCACATATTGAGAGCGGCGACCAGGGCCATGCCATTATCATTGAATCCGAATGATCCTTCAACGGCATCGAAGTGAGCCGTAACGATGACGACATTTTCAGCCGCCCCGGGGATTCTGACGGCCATATTGTTCCAATTTTCAAATTTGACATTATTGTTTTGCAGTTCATTTTCCAAAGCCACCAAGCGGGCTTCATTACTTTTTTGGCACAGTCGTCTCAAGATTTCCTTATTATTTACCATAGTCATATTCCTTTTTTTATTGCGATCTGCCTACTTGATACGAGTCAGAAAGTCACTATTTTTCAAAAAAAATGGAATATCCTGAAAAAAAATCAAAAAAAGGCTTGACAAAGTACAAAACAGGGTATATATTAAGGACATAGTCAGTGATGACGATGTGGCAGGTTAGCTCAGTCGGTAGAGCAGGGGACTGAAAATCCCCGTGTCCCCAGTTCGATTCTGGGACCGGCCACCATTTTTTTTGCTCTGATGCCGTTTGGATACACCAAACGGCTTTTTTATTTCCTGTTTTACCCCAAGAAAACCAACGACTTATGACAAACGGAGAATTATTACATTCTCTGTTTCTCTGCCGGAGAATCCAATTCTCTCTCAAATTCTCCGTTTGCCTTGTGTCGTGGACACGAGGATTATCACGCAACATAAGCGTTTGGAGAATAATACTTTACAAAAACACACCCGAATTTGAGTTTTGTTTCGCAGAGAAATCCATCGGATTATGTCGTAATCCACAACTGAAAAACACGATACTTTATCGTTATACATCAATAAGTTATAAATAAAAATGGCGGGTATTTTTCGCAGATAAATCCCCACCTTTTTTGCAATAGTCGTGTGTCCACGGAGAAAAAGTAACGCTGGCGGCAAAATGTGCCGCTTTGAGGGGGCTGCAACGAAAAAAGCGCGTCACCCGACCGTGTAGCCGATGACGCGCTTAAAGCCCTTACAGAAGCCCCAGAAACCGCTTCTGTTCGGTCCAGTCAGCAGGAAGTCCTGCTTTGAAGTTTTTGAAGGAGATATGCGGAGGGAGTGTTCCGGCGATAGCCATGTGGACAATCTCCGGGGAGAGCATGGCGAGCTGAAGGGTGTGGGAAACGATTGCCCGGTCTCGCCCGACAGCCTCTGCCAGCTCATTGATGTTTCTATATCTGCCCTCGTCCAGCCACCGCTGCCACATAATGCCATTGGCTATGGATTGCAGAAGCGGCGTCTGCATCTGTATTGATTTTTCATTGTCAGCTACGACAATGCGTTTTCCCTGCCGGACAGTCCGGATCGTGATCGGTACGACCACTCGGACATTGCCGTTGGGTAACACCTCACTGATGTTCATTTGTCACTCCTTCGATAAGGGCTTGCACCCCGGATGTTTTGATTTCATAGGCGATTTGATTTTCCTTCAATATTATTTTTTCAAAGAGTTCCGAAAAGAGCCGGTTCAGCTCCTGCGGATTGGACTCTTTCCAAAATGCGTCATTAAAATACTCTCGCAACTCCTCGACCATGATTCCGGTTCTGGCGGCGATGCGCTCTTGAAAAAATGTCGTTTCAAAAATATTTTTTGCCTGATCCCGAACTGCATCTTCTATGGTAGCCGAACCGATTTTTCCCACGGGGCAACATTTTTCAGCCCGCTTGCTGTCCTGGTCGCAGTAGTAATAATAGTACCGCTTTTTTCCTTTGGTGGTGAATACCGGCTTCATCGCTCCTCCGCAGTGACCACACCGCAGGATACCCCGAAGCGGAACAATCATTTCTGCCGCACCGCCGGAACGGTCATAAGGCTGATTGGATTTTACAATTTCCTGTGCACGCTCCCATACATCACGGTCAACAATAGCCTTGTGGATGCCGGGGATTATCTCATCGTTGTACGATATTTCGCCGATATAAATGCGGTTGGCAATAATACGGGAAATGTACGCCGGATTCCACGGATTGCCGGTTCTGGGGCGTATGCCATCTTGATTTAATTCCATCGCTATAAGTTTCGGAGATTGCGTTTCGACAAAACGCTGAAATATACGTTTTACGACCTGCGAATCCCGTGAATGCGGATAGAGTTTTTTGTTTTCGGCATAGTATCCGTAAGGCACATAACCGCCGAGCCACATTCCACGCCGTTTTGATGCAACTACTTTATCCTTAATGCGTTCCGCAATAATTTCGCGCTCGTGCTGTGAAAATGACATCAAAATATTCAACATCATTCTTCCGGCAGAAGTGCTGGTGTTAATCTCCTGCGTTACCGAGCAAAATGAAATATTATGTTTTTGAAAAAAGGTCTGCAAGTCCGCAAAATCGAGTAATGATCGTGATAAGCGGTCGATTTTGTAAACGACCACCACATCAACTGGAGTAGTCGGGTGTTTTAATGGAGATATTTAACGTCCAGAATATAATACAAAGACATCGTTCATAATATGTGTAACGGAGCGGCGGTTGTTCCCGTGTCTCCGGAGAAGCGGAGAATGCAGTTTGGGGTGGAATAAGAATTCGCTATTCTAATTCATGTGTCCTATGCGAATGGCTGTGTTTCAGGAACTTACAAAAACGGAGAATAAGTTTTGATTCGCATAAGTATGCTCCACGATTTTCTCTTTTTTCCATACATCATTATGATCACAGAACATAATTAGTTCTGCATCTGCAGCCGCTAGAAGAATGGAGAAATTTTTACAGGCAGATACAGGAGCAGAACCAAGCAGACGAATCTTTCCAGGGTAACGCTTCTGGTAGTCTGCGATGATTGCAAGAGTATTATCCCGGGAGGCTCCATCATTGACAAGAATCTCAAAATCACGGTATGACTGGTTCATAAGGGAGTCCAGTTGGATTTTGAGAAAGGGGGCTGAATTATATGTTGCAAGAAGGATTTGTATCATATCTGCATAAAGTTCCAGTTTTTCCTAACCATTAAAATTTGGTAAATCACCCCTACTCTCTGATATTATTATGCTCATCCCCCGTTCTTGTTATCAAAAAACAGGGGAGCAGCTTGAAAGTTATTGTTTTTCTTTCACACGCTGTATTGCCTGAGCATAAAATTTCTCATGTTCACTGACAAAGTTATTGATGGAAAAATATTCTTTTGCCATTTGAACGCATACTTTCCTCTGCTGATAAAAAGCTTCATCATTGATAAAACGCAATATGGCATCTTTTAATTCATCGATGTCCAACTGCCAATCGTGAATGGGGATTATTTCCCCAGCCAAACCATCTGGTGTCGTCAGCATATTCCTGAACTCGCCAATATCGGTTGCAATGACGGGCGTACCAACGGCAAAGGCTTCCAAGACAACCAGAGGGAAACTTTCGCCTTTGAAACGAGAAGGCAACAGTGCAAGATCTGCAGCAGAAAAATAAGAATAAATATCACTTGAAAAGCCGACAAAATCAGCAAAATCACAGGAGATATTTTTCATCCGCTCATATTCCGGACCATTACCGACAAAGACAAGTCGTACGTTACGCTTTGTTTCCATGCGAACTTTTTTGACAGCATCCAAAGCCTCCTGCCAGCCTTTTTCCGGTATACCGCGGCTTACGACACTGATCATAAAATCATCACTGTTTATACCAAGTTCTTTTCTGACATCATCTCTAGATCGCACCGATTCCGGAGGAATAACAGCATTGAAAGTCTTCAGGAAGTTATTCCTGACTGGTACATATTTTTTAATAACATCCAGGTTTTTATCAGCAATGTAGAGCCAAATATTAACGGAATCGATTAATGTTTTCAGATTACTGACAAGGTAATTCTCAGGAATGGTCTCGTACATTCCATGAGTTGTGACAATGTGAGCGATATGTGATGGCAGATTTACTGCTGCGGCAAAATCAACGCTGGCATGATGTGAATGTACACAATCAATTCCATACTCTTCCATGATGGAGTAAAAGTTTTCCCATTTCCAGTCCAGGTTAACCAGAGGTATATCTCTGTCAAGCATAGAACGGACATCGGGGTTATCCTCTTCTCCGCCGCAGTTTACAAAAGTAACGGTATTGCCGTTTCTCTTTAATGCATTAGCAAGAATAATGGGAACTTTTTCCCCGCCTCCAGTAGAAAATGCATAACATAAAATTCCGATTGCAGGCTTTTTCCCGGCAGCACATTTCCGGAGTTTGTTGTCATCAAATATCAAACCAAAGGAATGGTCTGAATAATCATCTCTGTTAAGCTTCCAGAATTCCCTCATGGTATTTTTTAAAAATTGCTGAGATTCCTCAGGAATGACATAATTTTCAGCGAGATGCTCCCTGACAATCTGATGTTCTTGGTAATAACGATCCTGAGAATGCTGAGAAATTGATGTATTGGAATCATGCTGCCGGTAATAATTTGTTGTTTCAGCTGTATAAGCAATGGCACCGCCTCTTATCAGGTGCAGATAAAATACCCAATCGCCGCAAACTTTCATCCGGTTCCATTCCGAATCTTCCAGCAGTTTCAATGTTTGCGGTTTACGGAAAATACAGCTGCTGACATTGGGAATGATATTCAAACGAGAAAAATATTCCTTAACACATCGATCGGCTGTCATAAAGAAACTACCTGAAGCGAACATATCACTCTGTAAATATTCTTCAATATGCCAAACTTCCTCCCCATTCTTGACAAAAATAGAACGGGCAAAGGAGAGCATAACAGAAGGCTCAGCAAAATTTGGAATCATTTTTTCCAGGAAGTTCAATTCACAGTAATCATCGCTTTCCGCAATCCAGATAAGCTCGCCAGAGGCATGTTCCAATCCTTTGCGCCACTGAGCAAAAGGAGATCCGGAATTTGTATCATTTAAAAGCAGTTTTGTCCGGTCAGAATATCTGGCAGCATAATCTTTCAGGATTTCCACACTGTTGTCTTTAGAGACATCATCCATCAGCAATACTTCAAAATTTCTGTAAGTCTGATTATAAATTGAATCAAGCCGTTCTTTCAAAAAGGGTGCATGATTATAATTGGGAACGATAATTGTTATCAGAGGCCAATAGTTACAATTATCCTTTCTTTTTCTCCACCCCTCGGCCTCAAAATAGCCGGAAAGTACACCGGAACTGAATTCCTGTTCTACAAAACGAGCCTTGCGTGCATAATACCACTTGGGGAAAAACCATTTTATGAGCTTGTGTATCTGGAATATGCATAAAAATGTAATTACGGGATGTTTTTTGTAATTGACAACACTGCGTCGGGGCAATATTTTTTTTGCAGCTCGCCTTGTCAAATCCGTTATACGGCGGAATATACTTGTTATTTTCCAACTGGTGGAATTTGCCATCAAATCTCTTTCTGTACGAATGGTTTCAAAGAGCGATTTTTGTTCATTAAGAGCAATTTCCAGCCGTTCTTTTTCAGCGCAAATGGTTTCAAAGAGCGATTTTTGTTCATTAAGAGCAATTTCCAGCCGTTCTTTTTCAGCGCAAATGGTTTCAAAGAGCGATTTTTGTTCATTAAGAGCAATTTCCAGCCGTTCTTTTTCAGCGCAAATGGTTTCAAAGAGAGACTTCTGTTCGTTGAGAGATCTCTCAAGACTTTGACATTTATTGCTTATGGAATTCAAATGCAATATCGTTTCCTGCATCTGTTCTATTTCTTTTTGCAATGTGGGATCCTGTTCTGCTGCCTGTAGAATTTCAAGACGGTATCTGGCAGAATCAAGCATTTGCTGCGACTTGATAGATCCCAGAGTATATTCAAGTACAGATATCCTGTTTCTCAGATAAGCTATTGTTTCCTGAATTTTATCACTTTCGCTCATAAAAGACCTTATCCTTTTAGCCAAGCTTGTTTGATACCATACCGTTTTTAAGCAGGAATTCACGATAATTCGAGTATAACGTCGGATATCTCTTATTAAACTCAGAATAATCTGCTTCGGTATATATCTGCTGTAAACTGAGTTCTTCAGTAAATTTAAATGTCGGAAGTTGTAACAAATTCAACAACTCTCTTGTTCTGTTGTCATGAACCAGCCATACAGCAGGAATTCCTGCCTGAAGAGCCATCATATTTCCGTGGAAACGCATACCGAGAGACATGACACACTCTCTCAAACTAGTCTGCCAATCCAATGTATTGAAAAACAAAAGCCCATTTTGCTCAATAAAGGATCTTATCTCACGAAACTGGGGCAAAGTGATTTTTGAATTGTGCTGCTGCATAGCAGTCCAGGAAAGGACTTTGCAGGCATAAGGATGAGGACGGCTTTGTTCAAACCAGAAGTTCATTTCGTTCTGCATATAGAACCTGACGGGAGAAAAACGGCTCATTTTCAGAAGGAAATCAATACCTGCCGCCTGTAATTCTGTATTGAATGCAACAGGTTTACTCCAATCCGGCTCTTCTTTTCTGACCTTGAATTCCGGATTCAGGCTGCTGAATACAGTCGGACATCCTATCACTTCGACATTTTTTATTCCGTTTTTGACAAGGATCTCTGCTGTTAATTCCCCTCTCACACCAATAGATGTGCAGCGTTCAGAAATTTTATGCAGATTTTTGATAGTAGTTGAACAAGGTTTTTCACCAGGCGAAAGCTGAGAACCGATACCAATAATCAAAAGGGGAAGGTCATATTTCTCCATCAAAGATGTGAAATAGTTCAGTCCTCCGGATTCCTGTGCCGCTATGAAATTGGAACTTGGAACTACAATCGCTTGAAAATGTTCCTGAACAAACTCTTTACTGTTATCACGCAAATCTGCAAAAAACGCACAATTTTCCAATCCGAGCTGTTTTACAACAGATTCAATAAAAAAACAATTTCCTGTATTATTGCCCAAAAGTGTTATCTTGTCGAAACAATTTAATTGCCATTGAAATCTGTTATAATATTCGCCGATATACATTTTATGCATCGGAACGGGGAGACCGCAGTTATTCCAGATCGGCTTGAAAAGAGGGATTAAAAACTTTGCTGTGTCACTCATAATTTCTGTGTTTCCTCTTCTTTAAGGGTTGTTTCAAATAAACTTTCATAATCTTGTTCAGAATTCTTGCAGAAAACATAATTCCGTACGGCATCATTACAGCAGGATTCCGCAGCCTTTTGAAAAAATGAACCATATTTCTCTTCTACAATTTTCTGACAATCCTGAGCTTTTTCAAATACATGAACAATATAATTCTTGTAAATGGAAAATCTGGAAAATTCATACAAAATCTCCATCAATTTATCAGCAACGGAATTTTTGGTGTTCGAAATTTTTTCATCAGGAAATGGAGTTACTTCTTTTACAATTCCAGCAATCAAGATTTCGGCTGCAGCTGATGATTCAAGGAAATCTCTCAACCCATCGATACACGAATCGGGTTCATGCATCAATGATTGATAGAAAAATATAATCAGTTTCTCATCTGTCATGTTTGAGAATACATAATACATACGGTTGACCTGTTCAAGAACAGAACGTTTGTAACTGTATGTGGGTCTGAATAAAAAACCTCTATTTTCCTGCGATCTAAGGTGTCCAAAATGAACAAAAGGATGGACAATAGGCAAGAGGATGTATATATTTTCAATTTTAACACCACACTGCAACAAAACTCTCCGCCAAAAAGGGAACGTCAGGAAAAGAGTACTTTCCCTGAACACCATAGTATCGTAACGGGATAATAAACGGCAAAATTCTGCTGCACGATCGGCTATTTTCTGCCAATTTTCATTCCATGGAGTGTCCAGAGAAAATAGATCAGATTTTATATAAGAGATCCTATTTTCACAGATAAGCATCTTAGCAATTGTTTCATCAAAATCGCGAAAAGCCTTATCTTCCCATGTAACAGGCTTTTCCCTCCTGTTACACCCCATAAAGCCACTGTTTAAGGTTGTCAGATGAAAAAAAAATTTTGTATCAGCGATCATTTTGCGCTTTCCTTTTCCCGTGCAGAAAGCACATCAGCTGTAGCACCATCACGAATAACCTTTCCAGCTTTCAGTTCAATTACGCGATCACAATAATGTTTGATATCATTCATCTGGTGGGAGACAAGTATAAGTGTAGTTCCCTTGTCGAACAGTTTATTCATACGGGTGCGGCATTTTTGTTTAAAATCAGCATCGCCTACCGCCATAACTTCGTCCACAAGCAATATTTCCGGCTCGATTGCAGTAGCGATACTGAATCCGAGGCGTGATATCATTCCGGATGAATATTGAAAAAGAGGAGCATCAATAAACTTTCCAAGACTGGCAAAATCAATGATATCATCCATAAGAACTGCCATCTCGCGTCTGGTTTTCCCCTGAAAGACACCATTGAGTTCAATATTTTCCCGTCCCGAAAGCTGGGGACAAAAACCTGCGCCCAGAGATAGCAGCATAGAAATTCTGCCACGGACCTTGACGGTACCCTGGTAACGGCGATATACTCCGCCTATTACGGAAAGCAAGGTTGTCTTGCCGCATCCATTATGCCCGATGAGCCCTACATGCTCACCCGGTTTAATAGAAAAACTAACGTCATCAAGAGCGGAAAAGTATTCCCGTGATGACCGTTCCTTTATATACTGCGGCAATTGCAGAAAAATGCTTTTAAAACCATATTTCATTTTGGTCATTGCAAAGCGCATCGTAACATTAGATAATTCGATAATAGGTTCCATAATCACATCATTTCTGCAAAACCGGGTTCACATTTTTTAAAGACGCCATATCCGATCAGAAACACCACGAAACAAACTGCAAACAGATACAGGAACGATTCCGGATGGAATCCAGGACAATAAAAAATATCTCTCCAGATACACATAATACCTGCCATAGGATTAAGCTGATATATGATCTGATATTTTTCGGGAATGTGAGACATCGGGATAAAGATAGGAGACATAAACATCCAAGACATCATAATTACCCCTATGACCCGCTCAAGATCCCGAAAATACAAGTTTGCTGCAGCATACAGAAAACTGACTCCAAAGCAAAGCAGGGAGGTAAAAACAAATACAGCCAGAAGGTTTATAAAAAGAGTTGACCATTGCGGAGTGATTTTGAAAAAGCACATCATACCGAAAAGTATGGGTATCGTAAGTAAAAAATGAATAAACTCTGCTACAAAAGTTCCATATATCAGAAATTTACGATCAAAACACGTTTTTTTCAGCAAAGGAGCACTATTGATAAGCACCCTGCCGTTCATCGTTATCACATTGTTAAAAAAATGCCACAGAAAATTTCCGCTCATAAGATAGAGGATATAATGCTCTGTACTCCAACGGATAAGAACCTGAAACACAACGCAATAGACGAGACTTGTAAAAATGGGAACCAGAAGCGACCAGAAAAAGCCTAAATAAGTTGAATTGTATTTACGTTTGAAATCACGTATAACCAACACCATAATCTGATCTCGTGTCAATTCAAATTCTCTTGATAACATAGTACTACTCGCAAAAACACCCCAATACTTCATACAATATCCCAGAAAACGACAACAACTCGTTCTGTTTCATACCTAATATACCACGTCTTCATTATTTTTCAAGTTTAATAAACTTATATAACCTGAAATTTTTCTTGATAACGTCCGGAAAATTGCGCATATTTTAAAAGACATAGCTTGTAAAAAAGCCAGTTTCTATGATTGATTATAATAACCACAAAACAACCAATCAAGAAAGGAAACAGGCTTATGGGAAATGTAGCGCAAAATCAGAAAAGTCAATCGCCGGAGCAATTGAAATTAACGAAAAAGAGATCGTAGACCATTTAGCAGTCGATTGCTGAGACGATCAACAGTTTTCTTGATGCAGAAGCTGATGCAATTTGTCAAGCAGGCAGATATCAACGCAGTCCGGATCGGCTTGATACGAGAGCAGGTTCGAACAAACGGAAACTTTTAACCTCGACTGGCGAAGTCGAATTAACAGTTCCGCGGTTATGGATATCCAGAAATTCCGGGAGTTGCAGAAGAAAGTCGGGAAGATAAAGAATCCTGAAACAACTTTTTCCGCTACTTGAAGGAGCGCAGTTTGAGTGGCGTTAAACTGGTAATTTCAGATAAAGCCTCCGGTTTGGTTGAACATTGGCATAAAATCCATACAAATAACGGGTTGGAGCGTATTATGAAAAAGATTCGACGTCGAACAAGAGTTGTTGGCAGTTTTCCTGATGGATATTCTGCTATGGTGTTAGTCGGAGCCAGATTACGGCATATTTCTACGACAAAATGGGGAACCCGTCAATATCTCGCTTGTAAAATGGAATCTTGGTGATATGGTAAACGAGACGCTCGCGGTTTTGATAATCGGTCAAAATAAAATGTGCGCAAAATACCGGACACTACCGGATTTTTTCATCACATTCCAAACATCTTCCGCTGCTTGGTCCAGTCTTCGGGGAAACCTTTGCGGAGCTTGGAAAGGGTGAGTGTGGAAGGTTCTTTGCCGTTGAGGATGGCTTCGATGATGTCCGGGGCGAGGTTTACCAGACTTAATGCCCGGAAGAGGAAGGCGCGTTCCTGCTTGACTTTTTGTGCCAGTTCGGAAACGGTTGCAACATTGCCCGATTCCAGCATATCCCGGTACTGAAAACCCTGTATAACCGCCTTTTGCAGCGGTGATATGGTTTCCGGATTCAGTTCCGCTTCTTCCACTTCCGGCTGATGGATGACCGTCTTGCAGCCATCGCATTTCACTTGGACTAAGACCTTGCACCAAACTTGCGAAAAAATCTTAAGGAAGCTGCCAATAAACACCACAACGCAGCTTCCTTAATTATTCAGGATGAAGTTTTTTTTAAGCAAATGCGCCTTTTTAAACGATTCCGGGAAAAATCAAGCAATGTAAAACCATTTGTTGGTCGTATTATTATTCTCATTTGTTTCGGCGACCGCATTATTGCAATCAACTTGCAGTTCAATCGAATGCCAACCGCTGGAAAGAGAATCAAGCCGATAGTCCTCTATATAAGAATAATAACCACTACCCAGACCGTTATGATTAAATTCGTCTATAGGCGTGCCATCAATAGACAGCCTTGATTTAAAAGACTGATTGATATCTGCATCGAAATCATTAATTACTGCAAAGTCGACATAAATCGAGTCATAACTTGAAAAAGAATCCATATCACCATTTGTGCCTTCAGTATCACTCAGTACAAGGCAATCATCCCATCCATAAGGAGCAAAAGGCTTAAGATCAATATCCGTGGCTTGTTTGATTGAAATGGATTTTGAAATTGAGTTGTTACCTTCATCTTTTTCTTTAATGGCATTGGAGGCATCTGCAACAATTTTTATATTGTGATTGCCGGCAGACAACACCCCTGCAGAAATTTTATAAGAGTATTGTACAGAACCGTAAGCCTTCAAAGAATCGGCTTTTATTGAACCAATCTTTTTGTTGCCATCATAAATATAAATCCACGATGTCCCTGTAGCGATGTTGCCACTGTTGATAAGATTGAATTTTAACGTTATGTCCTGATTGGTAGTTGCCGTTGCAGGGGACATAGTAAGCTGCCCAAGACGCAAGTCGGTCTGCGTAAAAATAACTTTCAGATTTTTATTTGCCGTATTATTGCTTTCGTTAAACTCCTTAATTGATTTAGCTGCATCTGCAACAATACGGATATTATGGGTCCCCACTGATAATTTATTGGCAGGAATCGTAAATGTGCAACGACGATTACCATAGGCACTTATGGAATTTACTTTGAGAGAACCAATTTTTTTGTTTCCATCATAAATGTAAACCCATGACGCAGCAGCAGCGGTATTTCCCGAATTCGCAACATTAAAAATAACAGTCCCTTTTTGGCTGGTCCCGATTGTAGACGGGCTGAAGGAGATGTCCTTTACTGTCAAATCGGCTCTCTGAAGAAAAACTTTCAGATTTTTATTTGCCGTATTATTGCTTTCGTTAAACTCCTTAATTGATTTAGCTGCATCTGCAACAATACGGATATTATGGGTCCCCACTGATAATTTATTGGCAGGAATCGTAAATGTG
>SUVT01000074.1 GCA_015061845.1 Lentisphaerota bacterium | reverse complement strand
GCTCTGGTTACAGGCGGTGCTCAGGGATTCGGTTTCGGTATCGCAGAAGAACTGGTGAAAGCCGGTGCTCATGTTGTGATTGCCGACCTGAATCTGGAAGGTGCAAAAGCAGCCGCTGCCAAGTTCGGCAAAAACGCTTCTGCAGTTTCCGTTGACGTTTCCAGCGAAGATTCTGTCGCAGCAATGGCTGACGAAGTCATCCGCGAAGTCGGCGGTCTTGACCTCTTCGTTTCCAACGCAGGTGTTCTGAAAGCCGGACCCACACCCACCTTTGAAAAGAAAGCATGGGATTTTGTTACCGCAGTCAACTACACCGGTTACTTCCTCTGTGTCAAGCACTTCACCCCGATGATGGCGATCCAGAACAAGGCTTCCGGAATCTGGACAGACTTCGTTCAGGTGAACAGCAAGAGCGGACTGGTCGGTTCCAACAAGAATGCAGCCTACGCCGCAGGAAAGTTCGGTACCATCGGTATGACCCAGAGCTTTGCACTGGAACTGGTCGCAAACAATATCAAGGTCAACAGTGTCTGCCCCGGAAACTTCTATGACGGTCCGCTGTGGTCCGATCCGGAACGCGGTCTCTTCAAGCAGTATCTCGATGCCGGAAAGGTCCCCGGAGCAAAGACCATTGCCGATGTGAAGGCATTCTATCTTTCCAAGTCCCCGATCCAGCGCGGCTGCTTCCCGGCTGACGTTGCAAAGGCGATCATCTACTGCGTCAATCAGCAGTTTGAAACCGGACAAGCCATCCCCGTCACCGGCGGACAGGTCATGTTGAGCTAATCGAAAATCAAGGAGTATAAATCATGGACGAAAAAACACAGGCGATCATCAATACACTTCTGACCACCAACGAACCTGCCGGACTGGATTCTTTTGATCTGGCAACCCGTTTTGAAGCATTGGGCAAATACATGGTTCAGCTCGGCTGCGCTTTCCCTGACAGTCCCACAAAGCATAACATGCACGGTCATACCTTCTTCTCATTCAACTGTCTCGGCTGGTCTCCCACACACTATGCGCTTGCATCCAAGCTGCTGGGATTCCGTTACACCGGAATGGTTGACTTTGACGTTCTTGACGGTGTTGATGAATTCCGTTATGCCTGCAAACTGCTCGGAGTTCAGGGCATTTGCGGTATGGAAACCCGTGTTTACATCCCCGAAATGGCGGATGTTGAAATCAACTCACCCGGTGAACCGGGCATTGCTTACCACCTGGGTGTCGGCTTCCAGTCCGGCAAAGTTCCTGCTTGCGCGGAACAGTTTGCAAAGGATCTCCGGGAACGCTCCCGCGTAAGAACCCGCACCGTCATGGAACGGGTCAACGCAGCAGTTCCTGAAGTTGCAGTCGACTATGAAAAAGAACTGGTTGCTCTGACTCCTGCCGGAAATCCCACCGAACGTCACCTCTGTCACGCTTATCTGCTGAAAGGCAACGCTGTTTTCGGTTCCAAGGAAAAAGCTATGGCTTACTGGACAAAGGCTCTGAAGATGGATGATGCCAAGGCTGCCAAAGCCGCTGCATCCGATGTTGCTCTCGAAGCAAACATCCGTTCTGCCCTCATGAAGAGCGGCGGACCCGGCTACATCAAGCCCGATGCCTCCAGCTTCCCCTCTCTGGAAGATATGAACGCATTCACCAAGGCTTGCGGCGGGATCCCCTGTCTTGCATGGCTGAACGGTATGTCCGGCGGCGAAGCTGATGCTGTCAAACTGCTGGAATTCCACGCATCCAAGGGAGCAGAAGCCATCACCATTATTCCGGACCGCAACTGGAACGTCGGCGATGCAGAAAAGAGCGCAAAACTGGTTGCAAAGCTGGATGAAGTTGTGAAAGCCGCTGCCAAGATCGGCATGCCGATCCTTGCCGGAACAGAATTGAACACCCCCGGACAGAAGCTCGTTGATGACTTCAACAAAGATCCTCTGGCACTTTATCTGGATGACTTCCTTCTGGGAGCAGAAAAAGTCTGCCGCCGTTTCGCTTGAAAAAAAATTTGAACGTAAGGAAGTACTGTTATGATGAAGAATTTGAATGTTCCGCCCGACAATCATGTGAAGGTTCTCGGCGGACAGGGCTGGGTCGGTCTCATCGACCATCTCGGTTCCGAAGCAACCACCGTGAATGCGGCAAGAGTCTCTTTCGGAAAACTGAAAGAAGAAATGGATGACCGGGATGTCACTTTGCTGAGATATCTCATCGAAAACAAACATACCAGCCCGCTGGAACACATTGTTTTTACTTTCAGCATCCATTGCCCGCTGTTTGTCCGCGGACAGTGGCACCGTCACCGCACATGGTCCTATAATGAAATTTCCCGCCGTTACACGGAGATCAATATGGAGTGCTACACTCCGCCGAAGCTCCGCAAACAGGCAGAAAGCAACCGTCAGGCATCCGTTGCCGACGAAAATTTTGAAGATGAAGCATTGCGCGGCATGATCGAACAGCACAATCAGGCATCCCTGAAGCTGTATGAAGATCTTCTCGCTGCAGGTGTCTGCCGTGAACAGGCGCGCGGCGTGCTTCCGCAGAACATGATGGTCACTTTCTGGGGGACTGTTGATCTCGCAAATCTCCTGCACTTTCTGGAACTGCGCGACAGCGAACATGCCCAGTGGGAGATCCGGGAATATGCCAGAGCGATCAAAAAACTCATCAAGCCCATCATCCCCAACGTTGCAAAATACTTTGAGGACAAAGGCGATAACTGGGATGTCTGATCATTCCTGAATCGTGATTGGATTCCGGCAGAATATCATTTTCTGCCGGAATTCTTTCCTGTAAGCCCCAAACGAGGTCGATTGACGATGAAAAATTTTGCAGAACAGTTCAAACTGCATGACAAGTATCAGGTGGAAATGAAGTTCACTTATCCTGCCAGTCAGGATTCTCAGGTGAATGAATATACCGTTGATACCTTTTTCTTTCTGCCGACAAATCTCGGGATCAACAGCGAGACTTACAGGAAAGAAGAGTTTTTTTCCGATCTTCACGAATATATCCGTTTGAAGACACCGTCCGTTCCCATCACCGGTATGACCGGAGCTGATTCTCCGCTGGAGAAGCTGGAACAGACGTTTGCAGATATGTCTGCAAAGAAGCCGGATGCAGTGAATCTTTATTCCGCCCGGTTGAAGCTTTTCTGTTCCATTATGCGGAGTGCGCTCCGGGATCAGGAAATTCTGATTGAAAACTCATTGGAACAACCTGAAGCTTCTGCTCTTATCCGGTCTTTTCTTGAAGAAACTGCTTCCATCCTGAAAAGTTACCGTGAACTCTATCCGAAACTTTGTATTCAGACGATTCCGGAAGATGTCCGGGAGTTGTTCCGTCATGCTGACGAGTTTCTCAGCATCATTCACAACAAGTATCTTTACAAGCTGTACTATGCCGTCAGCAAGAAAGAGCAGTTTTCTGAGTGCCGGAAGCAGATCGTTACCCGGGCAGAACAGGAAATCGAATACCGGAAAGAACGCAACTATCCGTCAGTTCCCGATCCGGAAGGAGACAATGAAGAGCTTGTCTACCGGGAAGGAACTTTGAAAAAGGCGATGGCAAGTATTCTTTTTCTCCGGAAAGAGACCCGCCGGGACGGTGTTTTGCTGGAAAACATTCTTTTCAGTATTGCTGCCGGTATTGCTATGGCATTTGCCACCATCATGGCATTTATCACACAGAAATATATCGTTCAGGATATCTCACTTGTTCTGTTCATGACACTTGTGATTGCGTACATGGGAAAAGACCGGATCAAAGATTGGCTGAAGCTCTATTTCTCCACCAAACTCCGCCGGTTCATCCATGATTATAAAACCCGTATTCTCGGTGAAAATGGAGAACAGGTCGGTTTTTGCCGTGAGAGTTTCAGCTTTTTGAAAGCGGGCGATGTCCCTCGGGAAATTACAGAGATCCGGCACAAAGCCTATCTTTCCGACTTGGAAAACGGCTGTTTCGGGGAACAGGTGATCCTTGCCAGAAAACAGGTGACGGTGAACTCCAAAGCATTCCATGATCTGATCCGCGGTTATCAGGCGGATGGTCTTGTGGATATCATGCGTTTCAATTTCAGCCGTTTTCTGCGGCACATGGATAATCCGGTGAAGAAGCTCTTTATCCCGGATGGAAAAGGTGGCGTTATGCCTATTGATGCAAAGCGGGTTTATCATGTAAATATTGTTGTCCGTTACGGCATGAAAGGATTGTCCGATTCCTATGTGAAGTTCCGGATCGTTCTTTCCCGCAACGGGATCAAACGGATCAATATTTTCCCGGTTGTCACCAGAGAAACAGGAAAGCAGTCCAAGTAATGATAGATTTTCAGAACGTCACCAAAAGTTTTGGTGCCAGAGATATTTTCAATGATGCCTCGTTCCGCGTGGAAAAAGGGGAACGTGTCGGCATTGTCGGTCCCAACGGATCAGGAAAAAGTACCCTTTTTGCCCTTGTCTGCGGCGAAATGTCAGCGGACAAAGGGGAGATCGTGATCCCACAGAAAGCAAGGATCGGTCTGCTGCATCAGCAGCTGGATTTTTTCAAAGCGGAACAGTCTCTCATCGACTATGTTTCTGCCGCCTCCGGAGAGCTTGACAAGATCTCAAAGCGGATGCAGGAACTGGAAGAGCTTCTGGCTCAGGGGGATTCCTCCAATGCTGTCTTGAAAGAGTTGGGCGAACTCCAAACCTCTTTTGAACACATGGGCGGCTATGAGATCCGTCATAAAGCGGCTGCCGCACTTGCCGGGCTGGGGTTTGAAGAAGAGGCTCATACCAAAGCAATGGGCAGTTTCAGCGGCGGCTGGCAGATGCGTGCATGTATGGCAAGGGTCATTCTTTCCAATCCCGATATCCTTCTGCTTGACGAACCTTCCAACTATCTGGATATTCCCGCCGTGGAGTGGCTGCAGCGCAGACTGAAAGCCTTTGAAGGAACTCTTCTGCTGATCTCTCATGACCGTTTTCTGCTGAACTCCCTGACCAATGTGACCATTGAAGTCGACAGTGCAAAGACCACCCGTTATGCCGGAAATTATGCTTACTATGTCCGGGAACGGGAAGAACGCCGCAAACATGCCGTTGCCGCGGCGGAAAATATGGAACGGAAAAAAGAACAGCTGGAACGGAACATCGACCGTTTCCGCTATAAAGCATCCAAAGCATCACAGGTTCAGTCATGGATCAAAATGCTGGACAAAATGGATGATGTGGATGTGCCGGACGAACTCCATTTCCGTGGAACGATCCGCATCCCGACACCGCCGCATTCCGGACGGGAAACGGTCTCCGCTGAACATATTTCCCACTCTTACGACGGAGTCCGGACGATCCTTGAAGATGTGAATTTCCGGATCGAACGCGGCGAGAAAGTGGGGATCATCGGCTACAACGGTGCAGGGAAAACAACGCTGCTGCGGATCCTTGCCGGACGGTTCGCGCCATCCAAAGGAGAAGCCCGGCTGGGGCATAAGGTGATCGTCGGATATCAGGCACAGGAGTTCGCGGAACTGCTGCCGCCGGAGATGTCTGTTTACGATGTTGTCAAACAGGCGGCTGCGGAAGGAATGCCGGAAAAACAGGTGCGGTCAGTGATCGGTGCATTCGGTTTTTCCGGGGACGATTCCGGGAAACAGTGCAAAGTCCTGAGCGGGGGCGAAAAGATCCGTCTCTGCTTTGCCCGGATCTTTGTGAACCCGCCAAACTTTCTTGTTCTTGACGAACCGACCACCCACCTGGATATCGCCGCAAGAGAGGCTCTCCAGCAGTCTCTGAAATCCTACGAAGGAACCGTCTGCATGGTCAGTCACGATGTGGAATTTCTGCGCGGAGCGGCTGATGTGATCCTTGAGGTACGCGGGCATCATGTGACCCGTTACGGCGGGGATTACGATTATTACCGGGAACGGATCGCCGCCCGGGAACTGGAAGAAGCCAAGCCGCAAAAACAGGAAGTCAAAGACGTTGTCAATCAGAAAGAACGCCGCAAGGAGCGTGCCGCCCGGCGGAACGAACTTTCCAAGGAAAAGAAGCGTCTGGAAACATTGGTTGCAAAGATCGAAAAACATCTGGAAGAAGCCGAAGAGGAGAAGGCAAAGATCGAAGAAGAGCTTGCCACCCCCGGAGCTGTTGTAGATTTCTCTGCCAAACAACGCCGTTTGAGCGAACTTTATGTAGATATCGCTGCCGATACTGAAGCGTGGGACAAAGAATCCACAGCCCTTGCCGAACTGCTGGAAGAGTACGAAGCAATCGGCAAAGAGTGATCCCGCAGCGGGACGGAAGATTATTCCATCCGCCCCGTATAAGCATCGGAAGCAGAGCTGTCCAACGGTGCGGAAAAGAACTTTTCTGCCGCTTTTTTCAATGCCGGTTCCCAGGGTCTTGCATATCCCTGAGTAACCTGAACGACCCGCAGTTCCAGCTGCTTTGTTTTCCAGTTGACAGTACATTTGCTTCCCCATGCACCGCCGTGTCCGAATTCCCCGTTTTCTCCGACCGCAAAACCTAAAGAATATTTCTCCATATGAGGCGGTCTTGTACTGGTTGCCAGCAGGTTTTTCACTGTTTCCGCTTTCAGAATGCGGACTCCGTTATCTCCGACACCAAGATTCATCAGCATACGGTAAAATTTGAGCTGATCGTTTGCTGTTGTCCAAAGTCCGGCAGCAGCGGATGGATGGATATGCGGTCCGTTATGCGGAAGCGGCATGATAGAGTGACAGCGTTTGTATATAGCTTTTTTTCCCGGCGGAGTTTCGTAAAGACTGATCACCCGGGAGAGCTGTTCATCTGTCGGATTGAATGTGGAATCTTTCATTCCTAGAGGCTCGAGCACACGTTCTTTCAAAAAAACATCCCATTTTTTCCCTGTAACGACTTCGGTGACGGCTGCTGCAACATCTATACCGGTATTTGCATAAGCGAATTGTGTCCCCGGTTCAAAACGCAGGGGAATCGCAGAAACGATGCGGGCACTTTCACGCAAAGAAACGCTGGGCCAGCCTTTGTTGAGTTTCTGAGGAATCTCCATAATAAAGCCCGCAGTATGGTTCATTGCCATCCGGATCGTTGGAACATTTTTCGCCGGCACCAGAATGGTTTTTCCATCTTTTCCTTTTACTGCCACTTTCAGATTCTTGAACTCAGGAAGATATTTTGAAATCGGATCATCCAATGAAAGTCTCCCTTCTTCAACGAGAATCGCAATCGTGACTCCGCAAAAGCTTTTGGTTTGCGAACATTGCATGAAGAGCTGATCCATGCGGATCGGGATTTTTTTCTCTACATGAGCCCAGCCGCAAAGGACTGTTTCCTGAACATCTCCTTTGATAAATATATTAATGATTCCGGGAAGTAAACCGGAATCAATAAAAGGTTTTACTGCCGTTGCAGCATAGTTTGTTCCGCTGTCTCTGGTTTGAGCAGAAACAACAGAAAGTGTGAGAAATAAAATAATACACAGGAAAAGTCTTATTTTACCGTTCATTGCAACATCCTTTCAAGTAAGAATCAAAGTCTTATTTCATCGCCGGTAGTTCCGCGCAGTTCTTCCAGAAAACGGTAATAATCAGAATATTCCGGTTTTCCGAGAATTGCCCCACCGCCATTTTCAAAACGTATGGTCCGGACTGCCGGAGCATTTTCTTCCACGGCAGAAAATTCGGGTTGTTCTGCGCCGTTGACACTGAGAACAAGGCTCATTCCTGCTTCAAGATGTCCCTGAATCAGCGAATCAATTGTTAGCGGCATCGCCGGAGTGATTTCCGGTGTCCGGTCTTTCCACGGATTCAAAAGTTTGAAATCAACGGCTTTGTCTGCACTCAGTTTTATCCAGCGCACTTCCCCGGCTTTACAGGATGCTGAAACGGTAATTCCGCCCTCGGCAGAAAGGCCTTCAAACGAAGCATCCAGCCGGTCGTTCCATGCGGGGAAAAGACGGATGATCCCGTTATAGCTCTGCATGAGCATCTCACTGATCAGAAGAAGATAAACTGCCGGTCCTTCAATGACGGGATACATCCGTTCCCGGCATTCCAGATCTTCTGTACACTCTTCCCAGACACGTCCGGCTGCCAGTTCTGCCAGCGTGATCGGCTCCGGTCCGCAGTCATGATAAACCTGCATGTCAGGGATGATTTCAATATTTTTTTCGCTTTCACGGCTGGCTGCCAGGATTGCCGGATTGTGAGAGATAAGTCCGTTTGGTTTGACATCTCCGGAGATCATATCGGAAAGGTATTTCCAAGCCATTTCTTTATCACCGAGACGGCATGCGGGAAGAGCTTTGTGATAGACTTTACCTGTCCAGCTTTCATGATATCCGTCAGCGCAGGCGTAAGATCTCATAAAGCAGTCCCAGATATTGCTGTGCAGTTCCTTGAGAGCAATCGGCAAAAGCGGATCATCCGTTTTCAGCGGATCGACTTCCCCCGCCGGGAAAACACAGGCAAGGGTCCGGGAGTGATTAATATGATCCCAGCGCAGCCCATCCAGCGGCAGGAATCCGTTATCATAATGCGGGTACTCCGGAAAACGGGCAAGAATATGACGCCATTTTTTCAGATTCTCCGGATCTTCTTTGACCTTCTCTGAAGATGCGACTGCAACTGTCAGAGCGTACTTGAGAAAAACCAGTGTGTCTATGGGATCCTGAAGATGGATATATCCCAGTTCCGGATTCTGACTGTACTTGAGATGATAACGGTCTTCCTGTTCGTCGTAGATCATATAACCGCTGAAAAAGATCAGACATTCCCGTAAAATAGGATAGAAAATTTCTGAAAAGAATTTTTCATCTCCGCTCCGCTGATAGTGATGATCCATCACCAGACACCAGTAGACACCGCTGCCCTGGCAGAAACGATATGCACCGCCTGAGACATCCACGCCGGAAGGTCCGCAGGAGAGCGGATAAAGAGCCCCTTTCTGATCATAAAGTTCCGCATTCTTCTGCGCTTCTTCCAACTGACGTTTCAGCATCTCAAAGGTCGGTACTGCAAGATCACCACGGTTTATCCGGTCTGCTGCCAGCGGAACGCATTGAGCATTGTAATCATTGGTAAAAAATCCGTTCCACGGCAGGAAAGAACGGTTGTTCTGATGATTTCCGAACCACGGTCCGCACAATCCCCAGGGGATCGAGCCGCCCATACCGCAGCGCAGATGATAATTGGAGAGATACCAGAGCTGTTCCAGAAATTCATTGCCGAGCGTGACTTTGTTTTTTGTCCAGAAATCATTCCAATATTTACAATGTTCCCGGTAAAGCTCTTCCACACCGGCGGAAGCAGAAGTCTCCAGACGTTTCAGCGCAGTCTTTTTGAGTTCCTGCAAATCTGTTCCAGCTTCGATCGTAACAAACAAATCAAAATCCCCGGTAAGCGATGCAAAAACATGATTGCTCGCACAAGAAGCATTGACTTCTGTTGACGGGATCCCGTATTTGTGGTTATCGGGATGAACGATTTTTTTGAAGTATTCCCGGTTTTTTCCTCCGCCGCGGGGAATTACTTTTACCGCCATAATGTAACTCATTGTAGGCAACCGGCGGAAAAAGTACATGACAGAACCCTCCGCATGAAGTTCGGCGGGCTCATAATCCTTTTCCGGATAACAGAACAGTTCGATCCGGTTCTGGAACGCAGTCATGAGAGAGACATCCCGGACAGAGATCGCAAGAATATTTTCATGAGAACAAACAAAAGAACGGATCCGCGGATGAGAAAGATGCTTGTCCAGATTTGTTTCGATAACGGCATCTTTCAGACTCAGCTTTTTTGTGATCCGGTAGCCCGGCGCAAACTGCTGAACGATCCCGGGAACGATCCTCAGCTGACCTCCGCTGCAAGGTGTCTGAACATCCGCAAAAGGCGGAGATGAGGGATCCCGTTCTTTGAGCATTTCATTTTTGAAAGAAAGTCCTTCCTCTGCAATTTTCCGGATATGATCCATACGGAAACGGTTATATTTCACCAGCCGTTCATCCCAGATACGGGCGTGATTGACCTGATATTCCAGCTGACTGCTGCCGTTTTCCCAAACGATCGCAGCCAGATCTCCATTCCCGATGGTCAAGCCATCCTGCCAGCAGCGGGAAGGAACTCTGTAGATCAGATCATATTTGCTGAGATGAGATGATCCGGAATATTTTTTTGTTTCATCTTGAGTCATATTCATCGCAATTTCTTTTCTGTTTTCAGGTTGTTTTTCACTTTTTTCCGGGAATGATCCGGTAGAGTCTGAAGTCTTTTGCAGGAATGGAAACGTTAAGCGTTTTTCCATTAAAGACCGCTTCCCCATCTTCGCCCTGGATCATTACCTTTCCGGGAACAGCAGACTTGAATCTGATTTCTCCGCGATAGGGCTGGTCAGTCAGGTTCGACAGGATCACAAGGTACTCCCCTCCGGATTTTTTCCAATAGGAGAGCAGATGTTTATCCTTGACTGCAGGCGCAGCGGTAATTTCTCCGCGATTGTAGAACAGGGAAACAAACTCTGCCTCGGAGATGTTGAAGCCATCCTGAAAATGGGTGATATTGGTAAGCTCTTTGATGTCGCAGTAGAATCCCCAGATCTGCACGCCGTGGGGCATTGCCATGGCAACGATCGTTCGGGTCGCTTTTTTCAACTCTTCCGGAGAGTAATTAAGCGGGAACTTTGCGAGGAAATAAGGAATCGTTCCGAATTGTACCCCGAACATGGTGCGGAACCGGCTCAGCGGAATCAATTCCGTATAGTCGCTGGAAACTTTTGTTCCGATGACACCCGTCTTCTGTTGGTATGGTTCTCCGTCAAGGATCATGGAGGAAAATGAAGTGATCGGCGCAATGATCTTGCTGTAATTATGCAGCACAAAAACAGCTTTTCCACGCTTGCGGTAGACGATCTCATAAATCGCTTTCCGCATTGCCCGGTCAGAGAAAATCGGCCAGACCTGATAAGGTTTTCCGTCTCTGACATAGCCGACGCCGCCAGCCGGATTGTGAATCCCCATCACGGTACCGTAATCGTAATAAAAACCGTTGTTATTGAACTTCTCGACGGTCTTCAGACAAGTATAGAGATAATAATCCCGCAGAGACTGGGAGTGTGGATTGGTTCCCCAGTGATATTCGCCGCGCCCCGCAAGAGTCCAGGTGTCGCAGGAATTCGGGTTTTTCCACTCTTCTTCGTAGAATTGGAACTCCGGACTGCTGCTGCCCATACCGTTGGAGGTAATGTAAATCAGCGCGTGCCGGTTGGGGATCCGCTGAATGGATTCCACATAACGTCTTGCCCGGTCATCGTTCTTTGTCGGCAGAGGGATCCCGGAATATTTGTGATATTCTGCTCCGGTCGTGTAGCCCATGGTAAAGTGAGGCAGACGGTTGGTCGGTACACAGCTTGCAAGGTGGGTGGAGGTCCAGTTTTTCTCCATCTGTTTTGCCGGAGTCGCCTGGATCCCGAAAGTATAAGTCAGCCCTTTGGAAACAGACAGCTTTTTCTGCACCATGTTGACTTTCATCTCCACATTGATTCCGTTATCTGTCATTTCAACGACTTTCTCTCTGGAGAGAGGCAGATAAAATTCATCGCTTTCTGCGAACCATGCGATTCCGCTGAAATCATCACCCGCCCACAAGTGCGGCATGAACGCATCGGCATAATGCTTGACGATATCGGTCGGAGTTTCCAGCGTGGTCCACTTCTGATAAGGTCCGGCATAGGGGAGCATGTATTTACACATTTTCCGGTCAAACGGCATAGTGAAGATCATGGAAGAAAGCTGAACTTTGTCATTGTCCGGGAACAGCTGCAGGTCATAGCGGATCATGCCGTCATACTCCAGCTGTCCGGTCAGAACGGCACGGCAATCTGCTGCCCGGTAGGTCACTTCCCAGCTGACACAATGATCTTTCTTTTGTATGAATCTGACCGGAGAGACCGGTTTGAAAACGGATTTTCCTGTTGCAAACGAGAGTTTGACGGGGGAGGCAAGCATCTCTTTTCCGATTGCTGAGACTTTGACCGGAAAACCTGTTGCACCGATCGTGTAGCTCTGGGTCAGAGTTTTAAGTTCATGATCTTGCATTTTGATCGGAACCCACGGCGGCATGACAGAGTTGCCGAGGTTGAGTTTCTTTTCAAAACCATGCCATTCTGCATTATAAAAACATTTGAACGGAAGTTCCCGGACTTCTTCAACACCATCAACGGATAAAACCGCTTTTACAGAATAGTCCAGCTCTTTCCAATTACTCATGTCAAAAACAGCTTTGCCGGAGGTTTCATTGATTTTATGGGAACTTACAATCTCTTTCACAAGCTGTTTTTTGCTGTTCAGGACGGATATTCTGATTTTGAAGTTCTTGCTGACCCGCTGGTTCAGTTCCCAGTGGACCTCCATCTTTTTCTGTTTGGAAAAGAACTGCTGACGGATATGGAATGTATCGTAGAGTTTGAAGTGATAAAGCTGACGGAATGTGACGTTCCCTTTCCTGTCTTTCACCTCGACAACTGCCAGATATCTTCCGGGATCATCCAGTTTCAGCTCTTTTACTTGGGAAACGGGAACTTTTTTATCACAGAGAACAACTCCGGAAAGTCCGCGCGGTTTCGCAAGTTTAGAGTTCAAACTTTTCAGTTCCATGGTCGTTTTTTTCAGATAAAGCGATACTTCTGCAGCTTCAGCCCCAACAGTCAATCGGGAGAATTGCAGCTTTTTGTCCTGACTGTTCAGAACAGCATCAAATGTATCGGCGGGCTTATCACTGAAAATCAATTTCCAGAAACAGGAGACATCACCGTAAGCCAGAGAGAGTGCCGGATTGCAGAACTTGTCCGGTGTTTTGATATTGCGTCCGAAATTAAAATGCCAAGTACTGTTTTTCTGCGGAGCTTTGATATTCAGCTGACTGTACGGGATTGCGATTTCCGCGATCCATTTATCAGCCAGAATTCTGGTGGAGATTTGAGCTTTCCACTTTGCCGGTACCGTATTGGTAAAGTTCATCTGCTGCCCGAACATGTTGAATGCCAATTGATAAACCGGAAGTTTCGGATCGCTGCCTGCCTGGAAAAGAAATTCAGCGGTCGGAACACTCCAGAGGTGTTTCAAGTCAACAACGGCAGGTTTGGTGAAACTGCCTTTTTCGAGTTTTGTCTCAAAGAAAAAGTAAAGCGCTTTGTCATCATAAGAGATTCTTACATTGCTTGGAAAATCAGAAAGTTCCAGCTGCGGAATGTCAAGGAAACCGCCGATCCGGCAGGCATTTTTCCAATCTGCCGCACTGCCGTCGATCACAGGAGCCTTCGCAGCTTTTCCCACCGTTGCCACAGGACGGTAAACCGTATCATCGGTTGATTTTGGAAGTCCCTGAATGTAAAGAGCTTCAATATCACCTGCACTGAGAGCATTGTCAAAAATCTTCAGTTCATCATAATCCGTTGTGCCACAACTGCTTTGCAGTACCATATCCGTTCCGGTATTGCGGGGAAGATCCTCTTTGCGGTTTGCGGCATTTGCTGCAAGTTTTCCGTTGATGAACAGCGATACCCGGGTTTCATTCCAGCTGAGTGCGATAAAATACCACTGATTCTTTTTCCAGCCGTTCATCTTTTGAACGATCTCTTTCATTCTGCCTTTGTTTCCGACAAATGCCATAAAATTTGGAGACGGCATCTTGAAAATCTGAATTCTGCCGCCTTCGGCATTGACTCCGGCGATCCGGAAGATCCAGTTATAGAGTTTTGTCGGTTTCGCCGGATCCCAATCGACCGGGCGCATCCAGAACGTGACCGTTCCTTTGTTCAGGTTGATGTTGTGGTTCTGTTCCCAGGAGACGGAGTCTCCCGGTTTGAGACGGATCCCCTGACCGCGAACTCCATCATTGACAAAATTGATTTCCCCTTTGCTGCGGGCAGTTTGGGAACCATTGGCTTTATCTGCCTGAATATAGTTGCTGAAAGAGGCATGGAGAAGGATTCCATCTTCCCCTTTGGCAAATTTATGGTCATCGTTTTTCCCGTGCAAAGGACAAAGTGCAGCTATTACCGCAAGAAGCGGCAGCAGGAAATGTTTTTTCATGATTAATCCGTTCTTATTTTTTTACAGGAGCTGTTTTCTCATACAGCTTTTTCATTTCATCCATGGAGAGGACACGGTTATAAATGACCACATTATCAAAATCCGTGGTTCCGAATGTACTTTGGAGACTGAAGACTTCTCCGGTATTTTTCGGCATTTCCGCTTTTGTGATATTGCTTCTTGCAACCAGTTTTCCATTGACATAAAGCACAGTTCTTCCTTCATTCCATGTAACAGCGATCATGTACCACTGATTCTGTTTCCAGTAGCCCATTCCCTGCGTAAGAGATTTCATCGCACCTTTGTTGCCAACAAACGCCATCAGAGTCGGAGTCGTGTGCTTGAAAACCTGAATTCTGCCACCCTCTGCACCGATGCCGCAAATCCCGAAAAACCAGTTGCAGCCACCTGTCGGTTTTGCCGGATTCCAGTCTACCGGACGAACCCAGAAAATTGCAGTGCCTGCATTCAGATTGACATTGTTCTTCTGTTCAAAAGTAAGTCTGATCCCCGGTTTGAGACGGACAGCATCTCCGCTGACACCTTCTTTAACAAATTCTGCCGGTTTTGAAACTGCGGCTGCCGGATTCCCTTTGGCAATTACAGCATTGGCTGAATTCTTTTCAAACTCTGCTTTGAACAGGATCGTATTATCAACTTCAGCCGCAAACACAGGTGAAAATGCTGTCAGAGCAGAAATAATAAAAGATGTGATTTTCATAAAAAATATTTCCTTCCTTCTTACTGATTGAGGTTGACCCAGTTTTTGCCGCCCACGTTGAGCTTGAGCTTTTTCTGGGTGGTATCATAATAGATCGCACCTTCCCAGAAATTGCCGGAATCGAAACCGGGGCGGACATCACGCTTCGGGGGAACAAAGAGAACTTCATCCCTGCAAGCCGGATGGGGGGCTCCGCGCCAGCCTCCGAAATCTTTGAAATCACCTTCGCTGAACGGTGCAGATTTTCCTTTCGGATTATATCCGGTAAGCCTGATGCCTGCCGTTCCGCCGAAATTGATCTTCCAAACCATCTTTCCTGCCTGCAGCGGAAAAAATCTGGTTCCCTGTTTATAGGCGTTGACCAGAATACTCTGTTCACCATTGGCATCATCAGTGCGGGTGAGAAGTGTCATTCCGGTGGAACTGTTATTGCCGCCCAGAACTTGGAATGCTGCCGGATTATCCCCGCGGACGACAACACCTGTCACGACCCCGCGGCTGCCGGGCTTGACTCCCTTATCTGTTCCGCCGATGAAAATCTGCCCGAAATTGCCCTGCGTTCCAAGAATGACTGCACTGCGCTGAACCTGAACTCCGGTGCCGATCACTGTCGCATCCTTGCGGACAAAGTTGACTCCCATGAGGACAGGACGTCCGCTGAGACCGGAGTCAATGACCACGTTTCCGTAGAACAGAGATCCGGAAATGACCATGCCGGGACAAACCAGTCTGACGGAATTTTTGGTGTTGGCAAAGAAGTGTTTGTTCGCCGCATAGTGACGGATCCCGGAAAGCATTGTGTTGTGATAAGCTCCCTCGTTGTTGCTCACACCGGCCTGGTAGAGGAAATAACCGGAAGTGTCGCTCCATGCGTTGGTAACTGCAAGTCTGCCTGCTCCCTGATAAATATCTGCATCCACGGCAAACCCGGCAGAAGTATAACTGACAAGGTCAATATAACCTGCCTGAAGATGAACGTTTGCACTGACAGCTCCGGAGTAACGGTCTTTTTGGAACTTGTGTTCCCCGTTGTTGGTAAAGTGGCAGCCGACGACATTCAGGATGGCATTCCCTGTTCCCCAGATGACACCCGCCTGAGCATTGTGGGCGATCAGAGAGGTCAGAAGATTGACCGTTGCGTTATCTGTATTCTTATTGTAGATATTGCCGGAGTAGATCCCGAAACGGCAGTTTGTGATACGGACATTTTCAATCAGAGCATTGCGGACAAGAACATTTTCCGGCTTTTCTCCTTCGATGGGTCCGAAATGGATCCCGCTGAGCGCCATCTTCTTCGGCAGCGGCTTTCCGTAGGTGACATTTTCCGGACTTCCACTGATGGTCAGGTCACGGAATGTGATCATAAAGTTCGGATTGGAAACATAATCCGTTCCGCCGCGAACCTGAAAAACAGGCTTCTGCCTGTCGCCGTACCAGCGGATCACTGCTCCGCTCCGGTCCAGACCACGGTCAATATTTGCGCCGTCTCCGTAAATTACAATGCCGTAAGTACCATCAATTTTCAGGGTGTCCGTAACTTTATAAAAACCGCCTTTTTTTGCCGGGAAATAAATACTGAAAGCACATCTTCCAGTTCCGCCGTTGACCAGTTTTCCATTCGGTCTGACACCGTCGATTCCGCGGGCTGCATCGAGCGCACGCTGAATCGCAGCAGTATCATCTGTAACACCGTCGCACTTTGCGCCGAAGTCAAGAACACTCAAAACTTTCGTTCCAGGCACTGCATACGGGACCTTTGCCGGATCGCCGTTATATTCAGCGGCATGGAGAGAAAACACAGCACACAAACATGCTGCAAAGAGACAATAAGCCTTACGCATATCTTTTTTCCTTTCTTATAAGATATTTACTTCAGTTTTTTATTATTCGTAAACGCGCCAGGAATTGGACGTGGTGGAACCATCAGAAGCAAAACGTTCAAGAACCTTTATGTCTGTCTTTTTGACGATCTCCACATGACCATCGACAAAGGCAACATTTCCGGAGCCGCCGTGACGGTCGGATACCATTTTTTCCGTTGTCGTGATTTCCGCCCCGTTTTTATAACGCGGCAGAAGAGAGGGCGTCTTCAAAGCATCATTCGGCTTCACAGTACCATCTGCGAATGTTACAAGCTGGCTGGCAAAACGCTGTTTTTCCAGTTTGCAGGAGTTCTGGTTTGCATTATTTGCAACTTCACGCATCCCGAAGTTCATTCCGTAGTGACTGAACGGAATGGAACGGGCATCTGCAGGAGATTCATTGTTGATGGAAGGACAAGCCCAGAATTCATTTCTGCCATGTTCTGTTTTTGTCTGTCCGAGATAGTTGCTGAGGCATCTCTGCCAGGTGACAGCATAAGCACCTCCGCTGAAATACATCCAGAGTTCCCCATTGGAATAGGAGCCGGTATAACCGAAATATACATCCGGAAGCATTCCTTTGTTATCATTGGCGTACTGCAAACTTGCCGTGGCCATCTGTTTCACCTTATTGGAACATGAAACAGTTCTTCCGCGTTCCCTGGCATTGTTGAGAGCAGGCAGAAGCATCCCGGCGAGAATTGCGATGATAGCGATCACTACCAATGAAAGTATCACAGCAAATTTTAATAACCTTTTTAATTAAGAGGAGTTCAAAAATGAAAAAAATTCAATCAAAAAGAACAGCGTTTACGCTTATCGAATTATTAGTAATTACTGCGATAATTGCAATAACAACAAGAAGCTCAATCAAGGTAAAGCAATGGTAATGTCTGAGGTGAGCTTTTTTCATTTTCGTTTCTCCTTTCAGATAATTGACAAACACCTTTTCATTTTTTATCAGAAAATCTACTGTTAAACAAAGAATAGCGCGTTACAGTGTTTATCAGCAGTATACAGCGTATTCAATAAAAGACAATACTTTAAAAAAAATATTCAAAAAAATTTGTTATTTCATTTTCCGGTGCTATATTTCACCATGATCCCCTGGAGCGAAAATGAAAACATCGACTTATATCAAAATATCAGAGATCGTTGACTTGATCAAAACCAGAATATTGAACCGGTATTCGCCCGGGGAATTGATCCCGCCTGAAAGAAAAATCGCAGAAGAATTGAACGAAACGCATAACAAAATCCACCGTGCAATTCAAATGCTTGTCAAAGAAGGGGTGCTTAATTCCAGCGGCTGCAGGCGGGGAATCCGGCTCTGCAAAACGCCAAGACCTCCCCGGACATCGTTGCCGCAGGAAAAAATCCGCCTCAAATTCAAAATGCCGGTCCCCGCAGATTTGTTCCAGGTCAAAGTCTGGCAGCGTGTCTGCGATACGTTTTGTGCGGCTTATCCGAATATAGAGGTGGAAATTATCAATGATACTTCCCGGAAGATTTGTTCGGAGGACTTGAATCTGGTTTGGCCGCCGTTTCTGGATAAGGATATTTTCTGGGCTTTAAATAAAAGTGATATCTTTACGGACGGACTTTCTGAGGATGATTTCATTCCCGGGATCATGGATACGGGCTGGCAGTTCGGAAAGATGCTGGCAGTTCCGATCACCCATTCCCCCGCAGTTTACTGGGGACACCGGAATATGCTTCACCGTATGAATCTGGATGTAAACAATTTTAAGGAACCCCTTGATTATTTCCGCTGGGGCAATCAGCTGGAACACTCGAATCTCTGCGCTATGGGATTTTTCTTTTACGGTTTCAGCTATCATGCCGCCAATTACGGTCTCTGCTGTCAGAGAAAAAATTCAAAATTTTATATGGATTCCGATAAACTTTACGCATTTTTCCGGGAGATCAAACCCTGG
>SUVT01000073.1 GCA_015061845.1 Lentisphaerota bacterium | reverse complement strand
AAGCTGGGTCGTTCCTTCGATCGGCGGCATCATGCAGCGCGTTCTCGACCCGATCTACGAACAGTACTTTGCAGACACCACTCTGGATGCAGGACTCCTCGAAAAGATCAAGAAGATGTACGCAAAGCATCTTGAAGCAGTTGCATTCACCAAGGAAATCTCCAACACAGTCAATGGTCAGTACCATGACCTCCGTGCAAGAAACCTTGTTGAAAATGAAACCTTCATCTTTGTTGGTACAATGATGCTTCGTGATGCAGCAAAAGATGCAAAGCGCATGTGCCTTGCAGAACGCTACATCCTTGATGCAGAACACGACTTTGAAAGAAACTACCAGGTCATCATGAGCGGCGATCTCACCACGATCGAAAAACACCGCGACGTGATTGACTACTAAGCAGAAAGAAAGGAGCAACACGAATATGAACAACGAATATCTGGCGAGAGCCCGCGAGGTTATGCCTGATGCAAAGGAACTCATCGTCGTTGCATCCAGAAGAGCCCGCAGTCTTGCCCTCGGTGCAAGACCTATGGTTCGCTGCAACGAACAGAACAGCATTGATGTTGCTCTGCTTGAAATCGCAGAAGGAAAACTCACCTCCAAGGTGGGTAATTCCGATGATTTCCTCAAGGAGATCGAAGCTGTCAAGCAGGCACATGCCAGAGAAATGGCATCAATGAAAAAGATGTCTGAAGATCAGTAATTCTGATTGGACAAGTGTTTAACAGAGCGGACAGTTTCCTTCTCTGAAGGGGGCTGTCCGATTCTATTTTTTCAGGAATTTTTACTATGGCTACAGTAGCAATTGTGATGGGAAGCAAAAGTGATATGGTTTCCCTGAAAGGTGCATTTGAAACGTTGAATGCGTTTCAGATCGATTTTGAAGTCCGTGTGATTTCTGCCCACAGAACACCGGATGCCGCAGCAGATTTTGCGAAGAATGCAGAAAAGAATGGAACCAAGGCGATTATCTGCGCTGCCGGAATGGCGGCACATCTTGCCGGAGTGATCGCAGCTCATACCATCGTTCCTGTCATCGGAATCCCCATGGCATGTGAACCGTTCAATGGATTTGATGCATTGCTGGCAATGGTTCAGATGCCTCCGGGAATCCCTGTTGCAACAGTTACAGCGGGCAAAGCCGGTGCAAAGAATGCCGCACTGCTTGCAATTTCCATGCTGGCACTTTCTGATGCTGCACTCCGTGATAAACTTGCGGCGTTCCGTGAAGAGCAGACCCGCAAAGTGGAAGAAGCCGATGCTTCTGTTCAGGAAGAGATCAAAAATCTGTTCTGAACTGTAAGGAGTATTCATGGAAACAGCTGTAACGCCCAACATGCTTGTCTATCTTAAAACGGTCGGTCTGCTGATTGCATCCAACCTGTTTATGACAATTGCGTGGTATGGGCATTTGAAAAACATGTCCGGAAAGCACTGGCTTATTGCAGCCGTTGCAAGCTGGGGAATCGCTCTTTTTGAATATCTGATCCAGGTTCCTGCAAACCGGATCGGCTATGCAGGGGGGCTTACACTTGCCCAGCTGAAGATCACTCAGGAAGTCATTACATTGTCTCTGTTTGTTCCGTTTTCGCTGTTGTACATGGGAGAAAAATTCAAATGGAACTTTGTATGGGCAGGACTTTGCATGGTCGGAGCTGTCTATTTCATGTTCCGGAAGTAATATTACAGGAGAAATGATATCATGAAAACAATTTCCATACCTGAAGGGATGCAAACTGCAGTGTTTGTGATGGAGTCCGGCGCATTAAAAGATGCAGCACAGGTTGTGAAAGAATATTTTCCCGGAAAAACGCCATGGATCGTTGCGGATGGCAACACCTGGGCAGCTGCCGGGGAAAAGGTTGCAGAAGTCCTGAAAAATGCCGGTTTGGAAGCAAAAGAACCGAAGATTTTCCCTGCTGTACCGCAGCCGCATCCTTACGAAAGCACCTGTCAGGAACTGGCAAAAATGATTACTGCCGATATGGTCCCCGTGGCTGTCGGTTCCGGAGTCATCAACGACTTGGTGAAACGTGCTTCCGGAATTGCCGGAGTCCGTTATTTCTGCGTTGCTACAGCAGCTTCTGTGGACGGTTATACTGCTGCCGGAGCCGCACTTTCTGTGGACGGTTTGAAGAAGACCATGCCCTGTCCGGCTCCTTATGCTGTGCTGGCTGATACTGATGTTCTGGAGTCTGCACCTGCGCCCATGATGGCAGCGGGCTATGCTGACTTGTTTGCCAAAGTGGTTGCCGGAGCAGAATGGAAAGTTTCTGATCTTCTCGGAATTCTTCCCATTGATAAAAAGGCTTGGGATCTTGTACAGAAGAATCTGCGGATGTGGCTGGAAGATTCCAGCAATCTCGGTTATCTTTTCGACGGTCTGGCATCCACCGGTTACTCCATGCAGGTCTAC
Source organism: Lentisphaerota bacterium (assembly GCA_015061845.1). Lineage (GTDB taxonomy): Bacteria > Verrucomicrobiota > Lentisphaeria > Victivallales > UBA1829 > SIG79. The sequence goes on along the minus strand of SUVT01000073.1, from coordinate 16,481 downwards.
AACGATTCCCGCCCGGCTTCCGGAATGGAACATCTGATGTCCCATGTCTGGGAAATGGAAGGTCTGACCTATCAGGGAACGGACGTTTCCCACGGATTCAAAGTCGGGATCGGAACACTTGCTGCGATCCGTCTGATGGAGTTCATCATCGGTCTGGATGAAGCTGAAGCAAGAAAACTTGCCAAGCCCTGCGAGACATTGGAAGAACGTCAGGCAAATGTAAAAGAGCTCCTGAAAAAGAATTGTTACGGCGATCCGGAAAAGATCGTCTTTGAAAAATTCAAATGCGGCGAAGCTGCCGCAGAACGCCGTGAACTGATTTTCCGTAACTGGGATCAGATCCGCACCCTGCTGAAAGAACAGATCTTCTCCTATGCAGACACGAAAGCATTGCTGAAAAAGGCAAATGCGCCTGTCTGTCCGCAGGAGATCGGTCTGGATAAAGAACAGTTCTATCATGGTTTGTTCACAGCGCAGCTGATCCGAACCCGCTATACTCTTCTTGATGTTCTTTATGAGACAGGACTTCTGGAAGAAGCGGCAAAAACGCTTGACATTATGTTTGAGGAGTAATGAGTATGAAAAAGATTCTTTCCGTTTTCCTTTTTGTAATGGTACTTTCTGTATCAGCAGAAGTTTTTTCCCTCTGGCCCTTTTCGGGACATGATGAACGGATCGGAGCATCTCCGGATTCTCTGTTGAAGCCATCCGTTCTCTGGACGGAAAAAATCAAGGCAAACGGAGCGGATCTTGATCTGAAGATTTCACTTGTCAGCACACCGTTCAAACTTTGTCTGGACCTGTTGCGGAAATACAATCCCAATGCCAGATTTGCGGCAAATGATAAGAATATTATCATGGAGCGGAAGCTTCCCGATGGCAAGAGAGAACGGACTCTTCTTATCTCCATTGACGGGATTTATCCGGTCATGCAGTTTTCTCTGGTTCTTCCGGAAAAAAGACTTGCAGCAAAAGACTGGCCCAGAGAATTTCCGTTGCTCCCCGGGGCAAAGCCTGTCAACGTGATGTATTTTCCGAAACGGAATGCTGTCTATGGAATGTTCCGGGCACCAATGAATGTCCGGACAGCTCTTCCCCAGATGCTCACTCAACTGAAATCCCGCGGCTGGACTGCTGTTTCCAATGAAAACTCTGCCGGGACAGGGACGGGTGAAGTCTTCCTGAATGAAGCCAAAAAGGAACTTCTGATCATCGGATTCCTCAATTCTCCGGATGGTTCCGGCTGTATGGGAACTCTTTATAAGAAACCATACTCCAACTGATCTTTCCGGAGAAACAGAAAGGGGCTGTTAAATCAATTAACAGTCCCTTTTGATTTTTACGGAAGCGGGTAAGGTGCCGGTACACGCGGCGGCGGTTGCAGCGGCATCCCTGCCCTCCGTTCAAAGGTCAATGGTCCGGGCAAAGGAACCAGCCCGCCGGGAATATATCCCCGGATATTAAAGTCTGTGCTGCTCCGGTAACCGGGCATTTCAATGTAGTAAGTCCCGGCATTATTGAAACCGGAAAAATTCAGGGCATACATTTTAAGTCCCGGATAATAAAATCCGATCGGAACCATAACGTTAGTCGGATCCGGCATCCACTGAGGCTGTCCGGTGTAAACGATCTGACCATTAACATCAGCAATATGAAAATATGGCGGGACCTGATAATGCGGCATCCCTGTCCAATACGCCATCTTAACAGGCTGATTGCGCCAATATCCGTAACGGCTCACATAGATCGTACCGGGTATGGCGGCATTCGGATTTCCCCAGGAAACCGGATCCTGAGCCGGATTGAATTGCTGGATCGTTTGACCGGAAACTGCAGCTGAAAAAGCCAGCAGGATCCCCGCAAGAACAGAATAGTTTCTTTTCATTTTCCCCCCTTGATAATGTTTTGTCTGGTTTTTATAATGAAAAGACAAGGATCAGGGAGAAATGTTCCCATAAAAAAATCCGCAGTTTTTTATGCTGCGGATGAAGTATCAGAGGGAAAAGATCACTCCATATAAATCCGGAGAGCCTTCTGAACATAAGGTGAAAATTTTACGATCAGCGGGATAAATACGATTGCAACCATCGTCATAAGTTTTACCAGAATATTCAGAGATGGACCGGCAGTATCTTTACAGGGGTCTCCGACTGTATCGGCAATCACAGCTGCACTGTAAGTCGGATTCTTGGTTCCATCGGCAAATTTCCGTCCACCGAAATGTCCTTTTTCGATGTGTTTTTTCGCATTATCCCACGCTCCACCGGCGTTGTTCAGGAGACATGCAAGAGCAAACCCTGTTCCCAGTCCGCCGGCAAGCAAACCCATCAAACCGGCGATTCCTAAAACCAAGCCGATGACTACCGGGGAAATAATTGCAAGCAGAGCCGGAAATATCATTTCTCTGTGAGCGCATTTTGTTGAGATTTCCACACAGCGGGCATAATCCGGCTTTGAGGTTCCATCCATGATCCCGGGAATTTCACGGAACTGACGGCGCACCTCTTCCACCATGTGTCCGGCAGCCCGTCCAACAGCCTTCATCGTTAATGCGCAGAAGACAAAAGCGATGACGCCGCCCAAAAGCAATCCGCTGAAAAACATGGGATTCATGATATTGATATTGAATGCTGCAATAAGCGCACGGATACTGTCTGTTGCAGGATTTTCCAGAGCATCTGCAATGGAAACGATCTTTCCGGAGTCATCCTTGAGATAACCTGAACCTGCCGGATTCTTGATAAATTGTTTGGCAAAGATCCCGAATTTTCCGCCCCAGACTTCCACTTCCCGGAGCACAGCAGCAAGAAGAGCCACTGCGGTAAGAATCGCAGAACCGATTGCAAAACCTTTGCCCGTTGCAGCAGTCGTATTGCCAAGTATATCAAGCGTATCCGTTCTCTGACGGACCAGTGGAGAAAGACGGGACATTTCAGCGTTGCCGCCTGCATTATCTGCAATCGGACCATAAGCATCTGTAGCCAATGTAATGCCGAGAGTAGACAGCATCCCTACTGCGGCGAAACCGATACCGTAGAGCCCATGAATGATTCCGCCGCCTTCACTGATGGGCAGGAACCCGCCGGAAAAGCCGAATGCACAAATGACAGCGACAGTTGTTGCGATCATCGGGATCCCGGCTGAAATCATACCTAACGCAAGACCGTTGATGATGGAAGTCGCAGGTCCCATCTTCGAGTGAACTGCAAGATCTTTTACAGGTTTGAACTCATCGGAAGTATAATACTCTGTAGAATATCCAATGATAAGACCGGCGATCAAACCGGAAACAATTGCACCGAAGATCCCCAGGGAAATGATGTTGTAGCGCACCAGAAAAGCACAGGCAACCAGAATCAGCAAAGAACTTCCCCACGTTCCGCGATGCAATGTTCTCAAAAGAGTTTTCATGGTAGAACCTTCCTTGCAGCGGACAGAAAAAATACCGATGATGGAAAGAACGATCCCGATTCCGGCAACGATCATCGGAGCATTCACCCGGCTTACGATATCCCGGGGAGTAAGCCCCCCGTTCACTACCGGAAGAGCAGCACCCAAAGCCGCAGTTGCAAGGATCGATCCGCAGTAAGATTCATAAAGGTCAGCACCCATCCCGGCTACATCGCCCACATTATCACCGACGTTGTCAGCGATCGTTGCAGGGTTACGGGGATCATCTTCCGGGATTCCAGCCTCGACTTTTCCGACCAGGTCAGCACCAACGTCAGCAGCCTTGGTGTAGATCCCTCCTCCGACCCGGGCAAAGAGAGCCTGAGTCGAAGCTCCCATCCCGAAAGTCAGCATAGTTGCTGTAATTTCTGTCAGTTTGTGATCAACAGGAAAGTTTTCTGCAACGATCGGAAAACCGAAAAGCCGCAGTCCATTTTCCATGTGTGCTGCGGTATAAACAAGTTTATCCAGAATCAGATACCATGCAGTGATATCAAGCAAGCCGAATCCGACCACGACCAATCCCATGACAGCACCGGAGCGGAACGCCACCTGCAAACCGCGGTTGAGACTTGTGCTGGCAGCCTGAGCAGTCCGGCTGGATGCTGCAGTAGCAGTTCTCATACCAAGGAATCCGCAAAGACCGGAGAAGAAGCCACCTGTCAGGAATGCAACAGGAACAAAGGGGTTCAGGACCCGGAAAGCCGCCAGTCCAATAAGAATCAGAAAGAGGATCAGAAAAACAAGACTGACACGGGAATACTGCTGTTTCAGGTAAGCCTTTGCGCCATCACGCACATACCCTGCGATATCTTCCATTCTGGCATTTCCTTTCGGAGCCTTGATCAACAATCTGTAACAGATGAATGCTGTAATAAGAGCCAGAACGGAACAGATCGGAGCGATCCACCACAGAGGAGTGATCCCGCTGACGGGAAATTCCGGAGAGGCAGATGAAGCCTTTTCTCCGGCACATATACTCAAAGCTGGCAGAAAAGCTGCAAGCATTGTAAAAATCATAGATTTTTTCACTTTATATTTCCTTCCATTATAATTTCAGTTGAAGCGTAAAATTGATTTGGCAACAGCCGGCTTAATATAACATTTCAATCATGATATTTCAACTTTGAAAGCTATAATCTGTATTTTTTAGTGATATAAAATACCTGAATCTGATAAAAAAATCTTTTTTTACCGAAAAATCATCTATATTTTTCATTTTTTTTCTTGCTTTTCATAAAAAATAATGCTATTATTACCGAAGAAACTTAATCTCCGGAGTATTTTACGGGGGAGGTTTTCTGAAAATTTGCCGGAATATGGAGCAGGATCATGAAAAAAATGGATCTGAAACGCAGAAAAAATTGCAAGGGACAGATTCTGACGGAATATGTCACTATGGCAGTGATGGCGTTCACGATCGTTTTGGTTTTCTTGTTTTTGCTGGCAGTTTTTGCAGAGTATAATTGGCGGATGACAGCCCTTCTCGGCTGGGAACCGTAACCATAAAAGTAAGAAATAAAATGAAAGGACAGAAAAATGAAAGTTGTCGACAAGAAAAAATGTAAAGGTCAGGCAATCGTGGAATATATCATCATCGTTGTCATTGTGGCAATCGCTGCATTGGCAATCATCGGTATGTTCAGCGATACGATCCGGACCAAGATTGCCGGTGCAACCTCCGCACTCGGAACAGAAGAAGATGTGAAGAGTGAAACTGAAAAGAAATCCAGCGAAACGCTCAAAGAGCTGGATGCAGAAGCCAGCAATATCGGCAACTGATTCTTTCAAACATTTTCCGGTATGACACAGCGGCAATTTACAATGCCCGGCAGATCCGGATTACGGAAAAAACACCTTCAGCGCGGGTCTTCCATCGTTGAAGGTGTCATTGCAATTCTTCTGATCTGTCTGATCTTATTCGGGTTGCTTCAAGTCTTTCTCATTTACACGGCACAGGAGTTCACCGATTATGCTTCCTTCCGTACCGCACGGAGTCTTTCTGTCGGGTTCAATGATACTTTGGCAAGAGTTGAAGCAAGGACGCGCGCTATTCCTGTCTCCGGATCCGTTCTGACACCAAGTGATCTGAAAACGACCAGTTATCTTGACTATTTCACCTCATCCACCTACAAACAGAGCGATGGGGTCTACGAGTACTATTACCGCTTGAGACGTGCTATCCGGAATTATATGGAAGGCTACCGTTACATGGAATGTGAATACTGGATGGGAGAAAACTCCTACGAAACGAAACTGGAAGGCAAGTTCTCCCGCAGAGAAGATAAAGTCGTTTCTGAAGTCAAGTTCACAAATTATCCTCTGCGTTTGCCTTTCGCAAGAGCTTTTTCATCCGATGAAGTTCAGGATATTTCCTCTACCGTTGAATTGAGAAACCATTCAAAAGTCTATCTGGAGAACTGAATTGAGAAGAGGTGAAAGAGGACAGGTTCTGATTCTGGGGATCGTGGCACTGATCATTCTCCTCCTTGCCATTTTTTCCCTGTTTGATATCCAGAATCTGATCCGGGGAAAGATCAAAGCTCAAGCTGCGGTGGACTCTGCAGCAATTGCCGGTGCTAACTGGCAGCGGCATACCCTGAATCTGGTTGGCGAACTGAATATGATCAAGGCGACTACCCTTCTGATTGATGAAGACATTTTCGGGATCGGGGAAAACTCCGATACATTTCTGGAAGTTCAGCACAGAGATGACGAGGAGCCTGTCAATGATAAACAGCGTCTGCAGCAGCTTTCCCAGGCATCTGACCTGATCTCACAAATGCAGTACCGCGCCCTTTTCATCTGTCCGCTGATCGGGGTTGGTGCAGCGCAGGCAGCCGCAAAAAACAACGGTTTGAGCAGTTATGAAAATTTCGGGAAAGCTGTCGCCATGCAGAATTCCATGCTTGCCGGATCCGATGAGCGCTCCCATCTTTACGATTTCTTCAAGGAAGATGAATATTGTTCTCAGCATCTGTATGGATTTCAGTGGCATGTGCCATATCTGAATATGCTTACAGTTCTGCTTCATCAGCAGGGAAAGGGCGGGCTCGGATTTGCCGTTATGCCAAGCGGAGAAATGATCGGTGCGCCGTCACTTTATACGGATCCGCCGTCTAACCCGGATTTCGCCAGATATCTTGGCAGCAAAATGTTCTATGAAGCGGTCCGCGGTGATGACTTCTGTTATCTCAGAACACTTCTTCTTTCAAATTTCTCCTCCAAGTGGTGGGGAAATATCAAGGTCAAACAGAATACGAACTTCCCGAAAGAGAGTGAGTATCTGCCCGTCAGAGTCAAAATCGCAGCATCTTCCGCTGAAACTTACGACCTGATCGCTGATTACGGTGTGCTGGAAGAACTTCTCAAAAGAACAGGAAAAGATATCACTCCCCTTAAAAAGAAATTTGACTGGAATGAACCGGTTTATGATGAAGAAGGCAATACAGTCGTCTCCGATGAACGGGATGGAAAATTGAACCCGCTCCCTGCGATTGACTGGGCATTCTACAAAGAAGAGTGGATCGACTATAATAAAAATGTGACCCGCCACTGGGAACGCTATCTGGATGGAACATTCAAGCAGGAGGCTGCATACTACTCCGGTGCCGTTGCTCGAATGGATGCCTTTTTCTCGCCGAAACTGCTCTTTACAAACCGATCCGGAGAAAAACGGCAGTTCTCCGACGCCGTAGAGGGTTATAAAGGAAGCGGACGTTACGTCAATCGTCTTCGTACAGCCGAAAGTATTCTTCAGGCTTCTCCGCCGACAATTCACGCTTATGCTCTGGCAAAACCCTTCGGCAAACTGCAGATCGATAAAAAATTTGCACCGCCTCATTACTCTTCAATGGTGCTTCCGGTATTCTCTGAAACTGCGTTGATCCCTGTTGCATTGGAAAACCCCGGCATGAATCCTCTTGCAGATATCAACTGGTATCTGTTCCTGCTCAACTACATGCCGGCTTTGGGAAATGCCAATACCCTTGACAGTATCCCTCAGGACTTACAGCGGCAATTCAGACACTATCATTCGCTCCTGAAAAAGGTCGATGATCCCGCATGGCGGCAATTCGGCATCGATTGGCTGGAACGTCCTCTCGGTTATGATGAAGATGGAAACGTGATTCTCCGACAGAAGGATCGCTGCAATTATTGGCCAAGCGGAAACAATGGAGACTGCGGAATCCGGACAATGCCTGCAGCCAAATTCTAAGGGATGCCTATGCTGAATCTCTCTGCACTTGCCTCTCCGATCCTTTTGAAAGGAGATGAAAAAACTGCATTCCGCGATCCGGCTGTATGGTTTGAAAACGGAACTTTTTATTTCTTCTTCACTCTAGTTGAAACGGAACCGGACGGGAAAGTATACCTTTATCTCGCAACCACTGAAACAACTGATTTGGTCCATTTTGCTCCTGTCAGAAAATTGACCCCACGCAATCAAAGTCTGAACTTCTCCAGTCCCGGAAACATCGTTTGCTTTCAGGGAAAATACTGGCTCTGCTGTCAGACTTACTGCCGGGAAAACGGAGAGATCTGGGGGAACGCAAACAGCAGGATCTGGCTTCTGACTTCCACGGATCTCAAAAACTGGACAGACCCGGAACTCATCCGGGTCAAAGGGGAAATTCCTGTCGGGGAGATGGGACGGATGATCGATCCGTATCTTATCCGGAATGAAACCGGAGAGTGGTTCTGTTTCTTCAAGCAGAACGGTGTCTCGTTTTCGTCTTCGCGGGACTTGAAGCAGTGGACCTTTCTCGGCAACACTGATTGCGGGGAAAACGTCTGCATCATCCATGACGGTGATTGTTACCGGCTCTGGCACTCTCCTGAAAACGGAATCGGTGAGAAGACAAGTAAGGACTTGATCCATTGGCAGGATACCGGACGGCTAATCACACTTGGTCAGAAAGATTGGGAGTGGGCAAAAGGACGTTTAACGGCTGGGATGGTACTGGATCTCCGGAAAGACCCCGACATCGGCAAAGCCTTGTTATTTTATCACGGAACCGGACCGGAAGATGAACGTGTTGTATTCGACCAGTATGCCTGTATCGGTATTGCCTGGAGCGATGATCTGATAAACTGGGATTATCCGGGGAAATAATTACCGGACAATATAAACTTTGTCATTTTCTCTCAGTCTGACCGGGGAAACGAAGGTCGCATCAGAACCTTTTTCTGCAATTTCAGACGGTTCCCCATCGGCACGCAGACCAGTCACGGAAAACCGTTCAGCTCCGGTCGTTGCACCTGTAATAATCACGGTATCACCTTCATGCAGGGGCTCTGCCTGAACCTTGCACTGGGCGGCATTGTGCTTGTTGAACCAGTTGGTGATCTGTCCGACAAATACCTTCTGCTCCGTTGCCTGATTTTCACCGGAACAGGCTCCGTTTGAGGGCAATCCGAGATAATATCCGCCATCCCAGAAACCGCGGTTGAAAACACGTTTCAAACGGGTGATCCACTCTGCTTTCTGTTCTTCGCTGACATTAGCACCGGCATCAATCGCTTCCCGGTAAACACTCGTAACTGCGGCAACATAATCTGCCCCTCTGCCTCTGCCCTCAATCTTGAAGATACTGACTCCGGCGGCAATCAGACGATCCAGAATGTTAATGGTGCAAAGATCGTTGGGCGAGAAAATATAAGGGTTCTGAAGTTCCAGCTCTCTGCCGTTTTTCAAATCCGTAACTTTATATGCACGGCGGCAGGGCTGGTAACACTCCCCGCGATTGGCAGAATGATCATCCAGTCCCAAACTCAGATAACACCTGCCGGAAACAGCCATACACAAAGCACCGTGAGCAAAAACTTCGATTGCAACCTGCTTTCCGGAAGGTCCCGTAACATTCTCTTCCCGGACTCTCCGGCAGATCTCCTGAACCTGCTCCAGGCGCAATTCTCTTGCCAGAACCATGGCATCAGCATACTGCGCCCAGAAACGGATGGAATCCATGTTACAGACGTTACTTTGGACGGACATGTGAACAGATAAGCCGTGATCCCGCGCCCGCAGAACAGCGGCAGGATCAGCTGCGATCACAGCATCGATCCCGGCTTTTTCGGCAACAGAACAAAGAGTTTCCACTTCCGGAAGCTCTTCATCGTAAAGAGTGGTATTCAAGGCGAGCCATGCTTCGGCACCTGCCCCGTGACATTGCTCTGCGACCCGGGCGATATCATCAGGTGTGAAATTGACTGCTGCAGAAGCACGCATATTCCGCTTTCCGGCACCGAAATAAACAGCGTCGGCACCGTTCTTCAATGCGGCAGAAAGAGCCTCCTGCGAGCCGGCAGGAGCCAGCAGGACCGGCGAACTCATTCCGCTTCAGCTCCCATCTTTACCGCAATCTTGTTCCAGAACGGCGGCAAGACAAATGCAGCTTTGTGCATAACAGAAGAGTATGCTTTCAGGCTGCGGACAAAACGACGGAACGGCATACGGATCGGACGGTTGACTTCATGTTCATCGCAACCGATACAGACGCCTGTACTTCCGCCGGAAAAGCTGGGGACGGTAATGGTAAAGTATCCGCTGTAATTGAAGAGTTCCCGGAACAGCAAAGACTGGCGCAAAGCAATTTCAGTGTGGAGAATGTGGGATCCTGCCTGGACAGCAAGAACACCGCCCGGCTTCAATGCAAGTTTGCACTCTGCCATGAACTCTTTACTTGCAAGACCTTTATCTTTCTCATGCATAGAACCTTCCACAAGAATCAAGTCATAACAGCTGCGCTTGCCATGGATAAAGTCCACACCATCCATGACAGTGATATCGACTTTGAAGTTTTCCATTGCCTTCCGGCTTCCCGGAAGATGCTTCTTGCAAAGCTCAACCAGAGCGCCGTCTTTGTCACAGACATCAATGTGTTCAACACAGGGATGCTTCAGGAGTTCACGGACAAGTCCGCCGTTGGCACCGCCGATCACCAGAATATTTTCCGGGGATTCATGGGCATACGCTGCTGTATGGGCAAACATTTCATGATACATGAACTCATCGTTCTGTGCAACCTGAATTCTGCCATCGAGAGCGAACACCAGGCCGCAGCCTTCCCCGCGGAAAATTTCCGCTAAATGACAGTCGGTCTCTTCTGCGGCGATCGGTTCAAGGATCTTGATAGAAAAAGCCCGTCCGGGAAGAACCGGATTGGTTTCCGTAAAATAACCTTCCTGAAATATCCCGCTCATAAGCTTCAGATCCCGGCGTTAAGCGGCACATTGCTTGCCGCTGCAAATTCTTTCATGGTAGCTTCAAGTACAGCACGGTTGGCTGCGGAAAGTTCGCACAGCGGCAGACGGTACTCTTCTTCGATCATTCCACGCATTGCCATAGCTGCCTTCACGGGGATCGGGTTGGTTTCAATAAAGAGATCCTTGAACAGCTTGTAGAAACGGCGGTGATGCGGGAGAGCTTCGGTAAATTTACCGGCAAGACAAAGGTCGACCATTGTCTTCAATTCTCCGGGAAACACGTTGGAAGCAACACTGATGATCCCCTTTGCACCGACAGACATCATGGGAAGGGTCAGGCTGTCATCACCGGAAAGGATGGTGATATCGCAAAGAGAGAGAATTTCGGAGATCCGTTCCACGCTTCCACCGGCTTCTTTGACAGCAACGACATTGGCATTTTTGGAAAGGCGTGCGATGGTATTTGCTGCGATAGGCACACCGGAGCGACCGGGAACGTTATAAAGCACGATGGGAAGTCCGCAATCATCAGCGACTTTGGAGAAGTGACGGTAGAGACCTTCCTGAGTCGGTTTGTTGTAGTAGGGAGTGACCTGAAGAGAGCAATCTGCGCCGATTTCTTTGGCTTCTTTGGTCAGATGGATCGCTTCTTCGGTGGAGTTTGCACCGGTTCCAGCCATAATGATACAACGGCCGTTAGCGGTTTTGACAACTTCTTCCACGACTCTTGCATGTTCCTGCATGGAGAGTGTGGGAGATTCTCCGGAGGTTCCGACGGGAACGATCCCGTCAACTCCGCCTGCAATCTGGAATTCCACCAGATCACGAAGTTTTCCATAATCGACAGCTCCGCGTGAGAATGGAGTTGCAAGCGCAGTGTAAAGTCCCTGAATTTTCATTGTAGCACCCTATGTTAAAATGATGTTATGTTGTAAGTTCCTGAAAAAACCGTTACCGCCGGTCCTGTCAGATATATCTCTTTTAAAATATTACCATTTTCCGGAAATTCAACGCTGATTTCATCTCCGGACCTGCAAAATATGTACTTTTTTTTGCATCCTTCCATATTTTTCATCAGAAAAACGGCTGAAGCGGTCACTCCGGTGCCGCATGCAAGGGTTTCATCTTCAACACCGCGTTCATAAGTCCGGATCTTCAAGTGGTCAGAATCAATCACTTCCACAAAGTCAACATTCGTTCCCTCCGGAGCAAACTCTTCCGCATATCTCAACCGGTTCCCGATTTTCTTTACATCCAGATTTTCAAGATCGTCCACCTCTACTACAGCATGGGGAACTCCAACTTTGAGAAAGTAGGTACTGTACCCTTTCACTGTTTTCATCAGTGGCTCTGTCGCTTGCGGCATCCTGATCCGGATCGAACCGGGATAGAGCCGGACAGCCGACAAAACACCGGAGTCTGTCAGAAAAACAGCCTCTTTCGTTTCTGACAAGCCGTGATTGCAAGCATATTCCATCGCACAGCGCAAACCGTTTCCGCACATTTCAGCCTTTGCTCCATCCGGATTCCAGAACTGAAAACGGATCCCGTCCGCTTCTCCGGAAAGAAAAATCAATCCGTCAGAACCGATTCCGAACTTCCGGTCGCAAATCAAAGCAACAGATTCTTTATCCAATGGACAGGCGGGATCATGAGTCACAACAAAATCGTTTCCCGCACCGTGCATTTTATCAAATTCAAAACTTTTCATCAGTACCCCGCCCTCCTGACATATTCAAAGAGTACAACTGTCCCAGCCTGAGCAACGTTCAGCGATTCCGCAGAACCCGGCATGGGGATCACCAGAGGAACAGAACCTTCCAGCGGATCAGCACCGTTGGCTTCATTTCCAAGAATCACAGCACTGTTCTCAAACAAGCCCTCTTCCCTGAAAATCGAATTCCCACCGGCTGGCTCTGTACGATAAAATGTTTTGACTCCCATTTTTTTCAAATGTTCAGCAGCATCAGCAAGAGACTCAAACTTCCGGATCCCCATTGCAAACTGCGCACCCATTCCGGCACGCAACGCCTTTTCCCCGTAAGGATCAACACCGCCTTTTACCACAACGATCTCATGCAGTCCGGCGGCTCTTGCTGTACGCAGGATCGTCCCGAAATTCCCGGGATCAGCAACACGGTCAAGTAGAAGCACCCAGGGGTCTGACAACGGCTCTTCCACAGAGAGATATCCCGGTTCACGGCATAAAAGCAGAACACCCTGGGAATTCACTGTCCCGCAAAGCGTTTCATACTGTTTTTCCGGCACAACGACCGTTTTCTCCTCAATGGCTTCGGCAAATTCCGTACCTTCCCGGAGAATACAAAGTTCCACCAGATCCGGACGGAGCAGCACGGCTTCCCGTGCGGTCCGCAATCCCTCTACAAGACAAAATCCGCTCTCACGGCGCCCATGACGGGTTCCAAGAGAACGGATCAGAGATTCCTGTTTGCGCGTCAGAATCGTCGACACAGATCACTTTCCTGCTGAAAGACGATCCATAGACTTGGATGCAAGACTGCTCCAGTAAAGAGTTGCCTGGCTGGTCGGCTTCTCTACGACTGCACGCTTAAATGCTGCAAGAGCCTTTGCATTCTCCTTCTTGGAAACATAAAGACATCCGAGAAGGTATGAAGCTTCTGCACGGACAGCTTCCTGATAAGCGGCATTGTTTGCAACGGAAGTATAAGCTTTTTCAGCTTCAGCAATATTCTTTGCCTGTTCATAGTAACGTCCGGCATTCACTTCTGCACGGGCACGGACATAAATATTAACAGTTGTATCTTTCACGACACTGGAAAGAACTTCTGCAGCCTTTGCATATTCTTTCTTTTCACCATACTTTTCTGCAAGTCTGAGTTTTCCACCGCCTGCAGCAGGTCCTTTGGGATGCTTCTTGGCAGCAGCTTCAAGCTGTTCAATGGTGGCAGCTTTATAATAAGCCTTGCGGCTTCTTTCTTCTGCGCCCTTGTACCACAACCAGGTACAAATTCCTGCTGCGACAACGACAATGAGGATAATTGAACCAATAACGATCTTCTTTCTGTTTTCAACTACCCACACTTCAAAATTATCGAGTCCCTGAGCCATTCCTTCTTCCGGGATATCAATATTTTTCTTCACATTCTTTTCCTGGTCTTTGTCTGCCATGATATTTCTTCTCCTTAAGTAATAATAGTATTTTAGGGAAATATAAACGCAATTTCCATATTTTCAAATCGTTCTTGCACTTTTTATGCTCTTTTTCTTGTAAAAAAAGCGGTCAAACCCGACAACAGATAGAAAAACGGCACAACTGTCATCAGAACAGACTTTGCTGTATAATGATCCGCCAGGATTCCAACGCCCAGGAAAACGATACCCGCAACGCCCCAGGTTCCGCCGACCATCAGCCCCATCCGGACTCCCAGAGAATATTTTCCACTGCTTGTCTTTGCCATCGCAACAAAAATCGGAAACACGGAGGAACACAATGCTCCGCAGGCAAAAGAAAAGATCAAAGCCCACTTGTACGCCGCAAAATAGAAGAACAGTATCGCAAACGGAATCCCGCAGAACAGAAAAGTCAGCAATGTTCCATCTATCCGTTTACGGGAAGCATACATCCCGAGCAGAACGGAAACAGCAGAGGATCCGCCGCCGAACAACATGATCGCAAAACCGCTGTACCCCAGGGAAAAACCGTGTTCCTGATTCAGCATGTAGGGAACAAGTCCGGTAAATGATGCCGAACCGCAGTTCAGAAATGTTGCAATCGCCAGCAGAGAAAAAAGCCCCCATGGAGAATAAACTTCCCCTTTCTTCGCTGTACTCTGCCCGTCAACTTCCAGCCGGACCCTGGAAAGCCAGACAGCTCCCGCAACAAGAACCGTCAACGGGAAAAAGAATAAAAGTCCTTTCAAACCGAAACGTTCCACCAGCAATCCGGCAAGCAGCGGAGCAAGAGCAGCTCCGAAAAATCCGCCCGTCATAAAAATCGGGGTCGTCATCCCGGCTGGCAATTTATCCAATGCCTGAACACCGCGCAATCCGGCAGGGTGTACCATTGCGATCCCGACAGATGCCACCAGAATCAAGCCGCAGATCCCGATAAAGGGCGTACTCCGGGGCAGCAACCCGATCAATCCGGAACTGCCGAGAAGAACAAGACCGATCATGATCCAAACAGGAGAACGGGATTTTCCTCCCAGTTTCGCCAGCGGGATCTGAAGCAGATTGCAGCCGATCCCCATGGCACTCAGCAGACCGACACCATAGGAAAGGTCCAAAGTAAAATATGCCATTGCCGCAACAAGGAATCCCGGAACTGCATTGTTGGCACAATCCGCAAGAAAATGCACAAATGTCAGCAGTCCAAGTTGAAAACTCTGTTTGCCGGTTCCTTTTCCCTGACTCATTTCTCTTCACTCCCGTTTCTTACAAGCAAATAAAGTACAACTGCGGCACAATTTCCCACGTTGATGGAACTTTTTCCCCCGAACATAGGCAGCTGAATAAATCTCTCACATGCGCCGAGTGCTTCCTCCGAAATCCCCAGAGCCTCATTTCCGAATACCAAAGCAATATCCTGTTCCGGAATCTGAAAATCCCAGGCATCTTCCGCACCTTCCACCGTATCAACTGCAACACAGAGACACCCCTCCGATTTCAGCTGACGCAGCGCAGAAACCCCGTCAGGAAACCAGCGACAGGGAACGGTTTTATCTGTTCCCATGGCGGTTTTTTCCAGTTTCGGATGAGGCGGCGCAGCTGTATAACCGCAACAGACGATCTCGACCGCACCCACAGCATCCGCAAGACGGAAGATATTTCCCACATTATGGGCACTCCGCAGGCGGTCAAGGACAATATGGATCTTCGGAAGGGGCATAACGTTTCTCTCAATATCTGCGGCGATGATTTCTGCCGCCGGATGCGTGATGTCCGCCTTTCCGGGGGGAAGATTCTTCCCGGACATTTTTCAGTGATTTCACACGTTCCGGAAGCACAAAGCACTCCTCTTCCGGCTGGATGGTCTTGACTTCCATCTCCGCATATTTTTCGATTTCCGGCAGATTGAATGCGCCGAACTCGCAGACAAAGGAGATTGCAGAACCTTTCTTTCCTGCTCTGCCTGTTCTGCCGATCCGGTGAACATAATCTTCCGCCTGCTCCGGCAAGTCAAAGTTGACCACATGACTGATACCGTCAACATGGATCCCGCGCGCCGCGACGTCTGTCGCAACGATGACCCGGCATTTTCCTTCTTTGAACGCATCAAGGATCCGGATCCGCTTGTTCTGCGGGATATCGCCGGAGAGCATTTCACACTCCACCCCATAGGAACGGAGTTCTTCGGTCAATTCCGCATTCCGGTGTTTCCAGTTGCCGAAAATGATCATCCGGTCATAGGGTTCGTTTTTCAAAAGCCACAACAGCATGGCGATCTTCTGGGAGCCAAGTACAGCATAAAACCGCTGATCGATCAGATCGGTCACAACATGTTCCGGTTCAGCTTCTACAGAGACCGGATCCACCAGCCAGCGGTCGGCTAAGCGCAGGATTTCCGGTTCAAGCGTTGCACTGAACAGCATGGTCTGCCGTTTTCCCGCCGGGGGAAGCATTCCCACGATCCGGCGCACATCCGGAATAAAGCCCATATCAAGCATACGGTCTGCTTCGTCAATGACGAGGATCTCCGTTTCGGAAAGATCCAGCGCACCGCTGCGGGCATAATCCAGCATTCTGCCGGGGGTACAGGCGAGGATATCCACCGGGATATCAATGGCATTTTTCTGTTCTTTGTAGTCGATCCCGCCGAAAATCGCTTTGGAGTAAAGTCC
>SUVT01000164.1 GCA_015061845.1 Lentisphaerota bacterium | reverse complement strand
TAGTTTGAGCGTGGCTACCATCCTCCTTCGCTGAAGCTATGGAGGACAAGCCGAAAACGCTCCATTTGCAGATCGCAACAAGAATTTTCTGCCATTTTTGAAGACTTTTGAAATTGCCTCTATATAACATGGAAAATCAATATTCCAGTACGGAAGGTTTGAAATTGGCGGCTTTATGGGCTCGATCCATCACTTTCACGACTTCATACCCTTCTTCCACTTTCACAGGGTAAGGAACGCCATTTACCAAAGTCTGATAGATGTGATACCACATTGCGGGGAACGTAAAGCGCAAGTCATCGCCCAGACTGCTGCCTTCCGGTAAAATATCGGAGTAATCAGTCACAACAGGACGTTTTTCTTCGATGAAGGAAAGTTTTTCGTAGGGATTTCCGAATTTCAAAACAAAGTTTTCCCGAACGCCGTCAAGCCGCTCAAATCTGATTGCCGGATCAAGATACTTCAAATGCAAATACTCTTCGCTCAACGGAAGGACCAGAGTTCCTCTGTCACCGCGAAGCTCATAGATCCGGTCGGGCAGAGTCAGTGACGTGGAAATTTCAATATCCACCAGACATCCGTTTTCCCCGGTCAGGATCAGTTTTATTTCATCATCGGCATCGCCGCCGCTGACACTGTGGCCCAGATGACACCAGACATCTTTCACCGGGCACTGCAATAATTTCAAAGCCTGATCGACATAATGCGGTCCCCAGTTATTGAACAAACCACCGTGAAATTCCGTCAAAGTCTGCCAGTCGAAACGGCGGACGAAACCGGGGTGGCGGTGCAATTTGATCATGGAAAGTTTTCCGAGAAGACCGGATTTTACGATATCCATGATCTGTATAAATACCGGTTCAAAACGTCGGTTGCTGCGCAAGAATATCTTATCCGGATATTTCTTTGAGGCTTCGAGGAGCTGTCGTCCCTGCTCTTCTGTCATTGCGAACGGTTTTTCAACGACAACCGCTTTTCCCGCCTCCAAAGCCATCAGAGCATGAGGAGTGTGATCAAAATTTCTTGTAGCGACATTGATCAGATCCAATTCCGGATCAGCCAGCATCTCTTCATATTTGCTGTAAAGTTTTGCATTTTGCAAACCTTCCGGCAAATCATTCAAACGATCCGGAGCGTGATCGCACCCTGCTTTGATTTCAAAAAGGTTCGGAAACAATCCCAATTCAGGCACATGCATGGTTCTTCCGGCACGTCCAAGCCCCAATATTCCAACACGGATTTTTCTATCCATAAAAAACTCCTTTTCTGTATCTATGGCTAATATAATATCTCTTGTGTAAATTTCAACCCTTCAACTTCAAAATTTACTCAAACGAAAAAAATTGCTGCATCCAAAATTTACCGATATACAATCTGTAAAATTTTTTCAGTTCAAAGTTGGTTTTTACAGGGCAATGCCTGTCAGGAGAATAGCAGTAAACTCCAATCCTTGACAGCAGGAGTTTGTCGCACTTTTACTGGTATGCAGAGTTGATATTCCGAAAAACTTTCTGCTCAAAATATGCAAATAAGTCCTTGCGGAGTTATCATTTTTCAAGGACTTGACGGCTCTTCCTGAACGCTCTTTTTCAAGTCCTCGCAGTTTTTTTACCAGTGAGGTTAACAAAAAACCTTTATGCGGCAATTTTTACCCTCCGGTATGATTTCAAAAGACCGCCGATCCGGGAGAATTCCATAATTTCTCCATCGGCATCCTGGGGATGTGGAGCAATCATTTTACCGCCCAGGGTAGAGTGCGGACGCTCATGGTTATACTATTCCAGAAATTCATTGATGACATACCGCAGTTGCGATTCCGTTGAAAGTATTAAATGATTAAGGCACTCCGTTTTGAAAGTTTTGATAAATGATTCCATATAGCCGTTGCACTCCGGAGAACGTGGCGGTATCGGCTTTGACTGGCAGCCATTGAAAAATAAATCCCAGTTGCTATTGGGGGCGGTCATGATCTGACGGATAGATACCATGCTTATTCAGAATCCGCTTCACCGTCATAAAGGAAACTTCATAACCGAGGTATTCGGCATAGTCACGAATGCGTTTGTATCCCCAGTTTGGTCTTATGCATAATGACAGCTCCATAATATTTTGCAGTTACACAATTCTGTCACTATCCGGTATATGAGAACAATGAGAGCAATCAGAATTACCGGGATAACGGATTGCAGGAACTTTACCCACGGCTGACTTTTGAGCAACTGGGGGAGCGTGTTGGAATCTCCAAAGGTACGGTTTCAAAAATATTCAGCGAAGAAGATGAGAACGGAAATCCGGCATACAAAGAGTTGCACATCATGTGGGACGTTCCCGGTTCAAAAGAGCAGATACTCAAATACGGTAGGGAGAATCTGAAAAACAAGCTGCGGGGAAGATGAGATTTAAAACACAGAAAGTATGTTGGTTTTTGCATTTTTCCCGAATTGCAAAAGGTTTTATGAGGAGAGTTGATATCCGGCATTTGACAAACATCAGATTCTGCGTTATATTACAGACAGGCTATGTGGGATTACCGTAAATAAGTAAATTGAAAAAAAATACAACCGAATAGAGGTGAATTATGAAAAAACTTCTTGTCATGCTGTGCGGCGTTATGCTGCTCGTTGTAAGCGGATGCTGTTCTCTCGGACAGTGCAAAATCACGATGGAAAAGAATGCTGTTCTGCTTGATGTCCGGAATCCGGCAGAATATCAGAAAGGATACCTGCAGGGAGCAATCAATCTGCCGCAGGCGGATGTGGGCACTAAAGCGGCAGCAGTTGTCCCCTCCAAAGATACTCCGGTTTATGTTTATTGCCGGGGCGGTCGGGAAGCAACTATGGCTACGGAAAAACTTTTGAAGCAGGGGTACACCGATGTTCATAATCTCGGCGCAATGAAAGATGCCCAGAAACGTCTTTGTTTACCGACTGCAAAGTAACCGGGAAAAGGACCGCAGATGAAAACTCTTCTTTCAATATTATCCGTAATTTTTCTGCTTGTGACAAGCGGATGTTGTTCACCCGAATATAAAATATCTATGGAACCCGACGCTGTTTTGCTAGATGTCCGTACTCCGGAGGAACACAAAAACGGGTATCTGGAAGGCGCAGTTCTTCTTCCTCTTGCCGAGTTGGAAAGTAAAATAGCCAACAAGGTTCCGGCTAAAAATACGCCCATATACATCTATTGCCGCAGCGGCAGACGGGCAGGAACTGCTGTCGAAAAGTTAAAAACAATGGGCTACACAGATCTCCATAATCTGGGAGG
>SUVT01000072.1 GCA_015061845.1 Lentisphaerota bacterium | reverse complement strand
AGCAATTCAATCAGCGTGAACGCCGATTGAGTGAAGATGTGAAGGTGTGAAGAGTTTGACTGCGTCAAACGTGAAGTGCGCCCTTCCGGGCGTAAGGATGTGCAGTTTTTATCAATTTTTTTGAGTTGAAACAACGGCGAAACCCTAATTTTACAAGCAGCATTTACCAGTAACTCTATGAGTGTGAAACCGCTCCGGAATAAAAGAGTTTTCTTCTTCATTGTCTTTTCCTTTTATTAAAAGATGAAACTTGAATTGATTTCAAAAATAAAAATATCCGAAAATATTTTTCTGTGAGTATTCTAATATATATTCATAAAATGTCAATTGTTTTTTGAAAATATTCATAAAATATTTGTTTTTTTTCAGAAGTGTACTATATTTCATCAGAATGTTTTCACAAGAGGCAGAAATTCTTATGCGTTTGAATGTGTATAAAAAGATTTCGGGGATCGCAGCACGGATCCGGCATGAGATTTTACCGGATTATGGTCCGGGGGATCGTATTCCATCGGAACGGGTGATTGCATCTATTTTGAACGAGTCACATAATCGTGTTCACCGGGCATTGCAGCAGTTGATCGAAGATGGCATCGTTCATTCGACCGGAGGACAGCGGGGAATGTTCTTCACACCGCTGCTGTCGGATGTTTCCAGACGGATCCAGTCGAAAGTCGTTTTGAAATTTGCGATCAAATCTCCTGAAAATCCATTGCAGCAGCGGATCTGGGTTCGCATTTGTGAACTTTTCCACATGGTCGAACATTCAGTGGAAATTCAAATCATAACAGATGAAGGCGATGCTGAGGCGGATATTTACCTGACATGGCTGCCGTTATGTGATTGTTCCAGATTCAAGGAGCTGGATCTGGAAAAAATTTCAGAAGTTCAGAAGATGATTGATGGTATCATACCTGCCGGAGTTCAATTCGGAAAACAATACGGTTTGCCGATTCTTCATGCCCCCGGCGCATATTGGGCACATAAGAATATGCTCAAAAAATGCAGACTTGATGTGGAACAGTTCAGAGACCCGCTGGATTATTACCGCTGGGGGAAAATACTGGAGGAATCCGGACTTTGTTCTTTCGGCAGTTCCTATCTTGGATTTTCATATCATGCTTGCCATTGGGGGATTGAATATAAGAACGATGGAAATTTTTTCCGGATGGATCCGGCTCTGGTAAGATCCTATTTCAAAGATATGGAAGAATTTGACAAAGATACCTATCATCTGGAAAATGTTGCTCATGGAGTTCGATTATTTCACCGGGGACAGCAGGGGCTTTTGCCTGCCTATCTCTGTTCTCTGCCACTGACAGAAAAGCGGTTTCAGTTGTTGGGGCTTCCGCTGCATGAGAATGGTTATGCTTGTCAGCTTGCATATCTGTTGGCAATGGGAAAAACGACTCAGCATGAAGATATCGTCTATGACTTTTTCCGTTTTTTGCTTTCAGACCATATTCAGGAACTCTTTTTTTCTCCGGAAGTCTATTTTTCCGTGATCGACAGCGTTTACCGGAAACAATATCAGAAAATCTGCCAGGAGACAACGGTTCATATCCCGCCGTTTGATTCGCGCGGATTGTTCTCTTTGATCGATCCGGATATCTGGTGTTTTATCGGAAAAATGCTCTATGATGAAACGGCAGATGTTCTGCTGCAATATAAAGACAGAGATAAAACCATCGAAAGAATCTGTAAAATCAATGTTACAGAACAACGGAAAATCTGGTTGGAGACTGCGTCCGCTTCCCGGTTGAAAATGTGGGGCAATATGGCGCGTTATGCCGCTGAACAACAGAAAATAATTTCATGAACAGAGGCATAACGCTTCCCGATATCCCACCCGGCTCTTTCAATATGGATATTCCGATCTGAGCAGACAGGGCATCCGTTATTTTCCGGGAAGATAAAAATATCCCATTTCTGCCGGATTGTAAAATGCCAATCCCAGGTGCGTGATCACAGGACCTTCATAAACACCCGGCCAGGAATAGAGTTTTTGATAATTGTCTTTCAAGCGGATAAGGTTGAAACGGCAATTTTCTGTTCCGAAACCGGGAACGATCGCCGACGGGATCGTCAGATCCGCTTTCCAGCCATCCGCTGTATGCGCAACCTCAACGGTTGTCCCTTGCGGAACAATGAAAACTCTTCCGGTATGATCCAGATGTCCATGGATCGGGAATGTTTCTCCATCGTCATCAAAGGCAAAAAACAGTTCATCCAATACATTTGCAATGCCGGAACACTCAACATGGATCCTGACTTGATCATCTTTGATCATGGCGGACCAGGTCATGTTTTCCATTTCGACCGGTGAGCCATCGGCGCGGTAAGAGACCTGAATTTTCGGATAGTTCAAGTCCCCGGAAGCAAGCCGTTCCAAATCTGCTTTGACTTTCGGCATGGTATCAAGTCCGGCACGGATCGTTTTTTCACTGTATTTATGATCGCCAGCTTCCGGATTATACCCGAGAATAGGATCCTGTCTGATGAGTTCGATCATCCGTTCCCGGGCGGCGGTTTCTTCGTCCACGATGGCGCGCATCCGGGCAATATTTCCTGCGATATTTTCGCCTCGTTTGAAAATATTTCTGCGTGCCTGATAAAATTCCATGATCCGTGCAGCTGTGGAGAACTGTATTCCAAGAGCTTCTGCCCGGATGATTTCCCGCTTGAGATCATCTCTGCCGTCGATATTGATTTCGTTCAGCAGATCCACGCCCTGCCGCCATTCGCAGGAGAGCTTTTTCAGCAGGATCACAACTTCGTCCAGCGTGTGATTGTTCAGACACTCACAAATATTATCGCCGCTGATGATCCCGTCGTTCATTCCCCAGGTGCTTCTCAAAGTCGTATAGGACGGATAGGCATAAAGGGGCCAGTTGACTCCATCAGCAATGGGGCCGAAATACTGGATCATGTTGGCATAAGGATAGTTCAAACTGTAAGCATCGGAGAAGATTTCCCATGCTTTCATGACGTTCGGCGCAGCTTCTCTGTTCCAGAGCGTGACCGCAAGATCATGAAGGAACTCTTCTTCGGAAACCTGACTGCAGTCAGTGAACGCCAGCCGTCCGGCGGTAAAGTTCATCATGCCGGGCGTGCCGCCTGTTCCCCAGACCTGCATCACATCTGTTGTGCCGAGCGATTGAAGATTTTTGTATTTCCGGTAAGTCAATGCCGGAACCGGAACATAAGGGATCGAGCCGACTTCATGAGAGGTTCCGACCTGGATCTTCGCACTGAGTCTGCGCTTATGCTTTCTGGTATGTCCGGAAAATGCCTTATATGCCGGTGACGGCTCTGTGATACACTGCCAGTAGTCCCCGATATCCCGGGGCTTGCCCAGCTGAACAGGAGAACTTCCGGATTCTGCATTGTACTGAAAAATGATATTTTCGGGAGATTTTCTGACGGCTTCTTCGTGATAGGCTGAAAGTTTCTTGTGGAAAGGCAGATAGAACCATGCGATCAACTCAGCAGCCGGTGCAGCAGATTTTATCCCTTTGCTGACTGCCTCAAAGAGTTTTGCAAAAATCTCCCCGGGAGTCAAACCGCACTTGTCTTTGCATGGAATCTCTCCCAGTTTCAGGAGCGACGGACAAATTGCTGCCCCTTCGCCCTCCACGATCATAAGAAAACCGCCAAGCCCTTTCACTTCACTGAACAGCTGATGAAACGAGTCATAAAGATACTGATATCCGGAATAGACCGGACAGAGCATGGGGTGTCCGTAAAGAAGCGGACCTTTCATATCCGGATTGCTTGCCAGCGGCTCTGCATCGTGCGCCACGGATTCCGGGATCACATGGTAAGGAAAAACCTTGATCCCGTAACGTTTGCAGCGGTCGACGATCTGCTGAAGTTTTGCATATTTCCGCTTCTTTTCCGTTTCATTTTCCGGATGCCATTTTGTCAGAGTGAAATCTTTCAGTCCGGGAGCATTGAACCAGACCGCATTGATCCCTTCCGAGGCAAAACGATCCAGGAACGGTTCCGGATAGAAATCTGTATCAGGATCCAGTTCATGCTTCATTTTTGTCTGATTCAGCGGCATGAACCGGTAACGGCTGATCCTTGTTTTGAATTTCGGAGTGAACAGCTTTTTCTGAACCGGGAATTGCTCCGGAGTGAACTCTCTGAGATATTCGGAAAGTTTGTAAATTCCGCGCCGGATCCCTTCGGTGTCATTGGCTGTGATCTCACATTTTCCGGGAGCAAGAGAAATCTCATACTCTTCAAAAACAGAGGTTTTCCCCTGTTTAGTCAAAACGGAAAATGCGGGAGCTTTCAAGCGTTTCAGGAAAGCGTAAGCTGTATCCAGCAACCCTTCCGGATCGGGAAATTGTGCAAAGATTTCTATTTTTCCTGCAACCGTTTCATGCCCGGCAAGAGGAATCTCCTGCCAGGTATGAAGTTCTTCAGTAAAGCTGTTCATCGTTTCTTTCTATCTTACTTTGCAAACGTTGTATTGACAAGTTTTTCTGTTTCTTTGTCGAAGGTATTGTCGCGGTTGCCCCAGCCATGACCGTAGGTGATACAGTTGATGATCTTCTTTTCCCCTTTCAGGTTGTTGAAGGCTGCATAGACAGATGCCGGTTCGCACATGGTGTCATAGAATCCGACAGAGACAACTGCGGGACATTTCACGAAAGCAGCGAAGTTCGCTGCATCGAAATACTGTGCATCAACAGCAAAGGTCTTGGCTGTTTTGGGATAATCCATAACCTGGGGCCATCCGGGACGGCGTCCGGCTGTGCGTGCATTGTGGTCGCAAAGAGCAGGAACATCTGCAGAAACACACTGGATCTTCTGGTTCAGAGCGGACATGATAATGGCAGAACCGCCGCCCTGACTGCGTCCGATTGCCGCAAGATGTTTGCCATCCCATTCAGGAATCTCTTTCATTGCATAATCCATCACACGCATCATACCGAGGATGGACTTGTAATAGTAATAGGTATTACGTTTTTGGGCACCCATGTAGAAATACCAGGTGGGGCTGTTGAATTTATTGTAAGCCTCCTGAGAGGGGAATGTCCGGTCGAAAACAGCAATGGTCACACGAATCGCATTACTGAAGTCTGTCGGATAGGAAAAGACCGCGTTTCCGGCAGGGGGAACGGTAAAGATCATGGGATATTTGCCGGGCTTCTTGGGAACGATAATGGTCGCATAGGTCTTTGTTCCGCCGAAGTTATCGCAAATGAGCTGATAGCGGTTATGATTTCCGTTTGCGTTGACAAGTTTCTTCTGGAAATTTGCCGGAATTTCTTTGTTGAGCTTGGCAAATTCTCCATGCCAGTAGTCCAGAAGGTCTGCCGGAGCAGGTTTGCCAGCCTTGATCTGGTCTACGCTGAACCCTGCTGCGCCGATCTGTGCGCCCCAAACGTTACTGACGATCTTTTTTCCGTTATAAACAATATCGGCTGTAGCGACTACGAAGCCGGGGACATTCATCTTTTCTTCCACGATTGAGGATTTGCTCAGATCAAGAGAATGTTTTCCGGTATAAATTCCGTTTTTGTAGATATAAACAGTAGCATTTCCACCTTTGAGATCCTTGCCGTCTTTCAGTGCTTTCACTGTAAATTTTACGGTTTCGCCGACTTTGTAAAGAGCATCCGGTTTATCAGGCAGGGCAACAGCAGTGTATTTCGGTTCAGCCTGTCCGACTACTTTGAACTCAATTCCGGAAAAGGAGAGTTCCGCTCCGGGCATGATGGTAATGCGGGGACGCAGGATTTTTGTGCTTTTACCTTCCACGGGAACTTCTACTGTGACGGACGGTGCCGTGACGGGTTTCAGAACTTCATCTTTCTGGGCACAGCAGCCGAAGCCGCTGACATAAGCATAATAGCCAAGCTTGATTTCGCCTTTTGCTTTGACATTTTTCAGCGTGATCTGAAGTTTCTGTCCAAGCTGTGCCGGAACCGGCGGAGAGGTTCTGAAGATGATCCATTTTCCTCTGTCAATTCCTTTCAGAGTGACGGTCTTGCCGTCATCCTGCCAGGCTGCAGCATCTGATTTGTTGTAGCCGGTCGTAGGGGCCCAGTTTTTCAGGACTTTTGCCGCCTGAACAGAAACGGCACACATGAGCAGTGCCGCAACGGATAATTTTGTTAAAAATTTCATCGTGCTTTACCTTTATTTGATTTCAGCTTTGACATCGGTGACAGTGATTTCAGAATCAGGTGTGACCCGGAATCTGGGACGGACGATTTTGACGGTGGAAACGAGGGGAAATTCCAGTTTGAATTCTGCCGGTTTATCGGTGAGAGTCAAGAGTTTATCTTCCTGTTTTACCAGACTGTATCCGCTGCGGTAGCCGTAATATCCGGCATAAACTTTTCCTTTTCCCTTTGCTGTTACAGTGATGCAGATGGTTTTTCCCTGTTCGGATTTGATACCTGTGGAATCGAATGCCATCCAAGTCATGCCGGGGATGCCTTTCAGAAACAGATGATCCTTTGCTTTGACAAAGCTGTCCGGATGTTTTTTCTTCACATCACTGTTGGTGGGGGTGAAGTTCCCGTTGATGGTTCCGGCAAAAAGGGCGGTTCCGGCAACAAGACCGGCAAAGATAAAAGCTAATTTTTTGTTCATGAGTACATTTCTCCTTGGTTCAGGCAATTTCAAAAGTCTCCAAAAATGTCAGAAAATCCTTTGCAAAATAGAGCTTTTTCAGCTCATCAACAATCTTTTTCAGCCAATTTTTGCCGGACTTTTGAAAATACCCCGTTAAACATGAAAACAGAGAACTTTACAACCGTTTTTCATGTTTGTCAAGTCTTTTTAACTATTTTTCCACAACAACAGCTCTGTCGATCCAGACTCTGTTGATTTTTGCTTTGCTTTCCGGACTGTAACCCGGACCCTCAAATTTCAGGGAGATCCAGATTTCGGACTTCTTATCCGGAGCTTCTCCGGGGATAAAAAGAGAGTCCAGATTGATCTCTGACCGTCAGCTGTCCTGAATAGATTGCGTTCCGCTTATTCTTGCAACAGGAAGAATAAAATCGTTATTATCTCCTGAGTAAAACTGACTCATCATCCCGATTTGTTTCTGTTTGGAAAGACAATCCGATTTTCTTCCGCTTTCCCGTGCATTGTTCAACGCCGGGAGCAGCATTCCTGCAAGAATCGCGATGATTGCAATTACTACCAAGAGTTCGATCAGCGTGAAATCTTTTTGTTTGAAATGTTTCATCATTTACCACAACTTGTTTTATATTGTTCCGGGTTCAGTCAATCAATTTTCCGTTCAATAGAAAATTCGGCTTCATCGATCTCCAGGTCTGTTTCACCGAAAATTGTGGGTGCAATTCTGATCTGAGTAATATCTTTTCCTGTCGTTTTCAGCGGAATTGTCCAAGTGTATTTTTTCCATTCTTTGGCATCGATCATCATTTTTGCACCGTTCCATCCTCCAATATTTTTATTGGCGGCATTATACCCATAGAACAGAATTTGCAGATTCCCTTTTCCCTTGCACCAGAAAGAAACAATAAGAGTATCTTTCCCTTCTTTTACTTGAATGGGTTTTGAATTATAGAGATAAATTCTCTGTCCTTCCGAACACTTTAGTTTTGCTGCTTTTCCTTTATAGCCATTGGGAACGGATGTGAATGATCCCCCGCCGTTGAATCGTTTGCTGTATGGATTATAAGTCCAATCCCGGATAGCACCTTTAGCAGTTGTCTTTTCAAAACCGTTATTATTCAGAATTTCGAGTTGGATTGTTTCTGCCGCTGCCGTGAATAAAATCGCAGTTGCCGCAAGTAAGGAGATTTTTTTCATGTTTCAAATCCTTTCTCAGTGAAAAATATTGATTGCAATAACATCGTGGGGCGGAATGATCACAGAAACATTGGAAGGATCTGCAAGTTTTCTTTTTGAATTGCAGATGATCCCTTTCTGTCCCGGTTTCAGCTTTAAGTTGCGGATCGTGACCTGTTTCGGCTGATCTGTTTCATTGAATGCAAGTACAAGCCGGCTGTCTCCCAAAGTCAGGACAAGCAGATCCGGGTAAGCAATTTGTTTGGAGTCTGCAAGTTTGTCATTCCGTTTTCCCTGATAGAAGTAATCTTCATACTCAGCCGCCAGTCTGGTTGCTTCGCCGATATAATAGTTGATGCCGGAAACGAGCGTGTAAGGCGCTCCGAGATCCACCCCACCGTGAACAGAGGCGAACATCCTGATCATCTGATTTTTCCATGTATGCGGCTCCAGAATCCCGCTGTCAGAAAGAACCCAGCCTTTTTTCCATGATTCTTTCACATTGTAACCGCTTGTGAAATAGGTGAACCTCTGTCCGATAAAACGGTCTTTCTTTACCGTTGTACGGAAAAATTCCATACTGTCATCAATGAATTTCTGCCATTTCGCGTTGGCACTCGGATTCCCGGGACAGCCCACAAACAGCTGATCCAGAGAACCTGCTGCATTCTTCCAATATGCTTTGTTGGCTGTCTGACAGTAGAAGATATCCGAAAGTCCCATGGAAAGAATAACATCTCTGATCAAACCATGGATTTTTGCACTCTGATGGTAGCGGAAATCAATAAATTGATCCTTGTATTTCAGGTAAATTTCATCATCAGAAAGATTTTCTGCACCGGGAATATTTTTATATGTGCCGAACTCTTTTTTGCAGTTCTGACAGAAACAGTATGCGCCATCGCCATTCCCTTTCATCAGACCGCGTCTGCCTTTTGCCGGGAAGACAAACTGTTCCCAGTTCATGAAAATTCCATCGCAGGGATAGGACTGTTTGATAAGCATTTCAAAATCCGCTTTTACAGCCGCAAGAAACTCTTTTTTCCCATCTCCCAGCACTTTGGATGGACAGTACATTTTGATTCTTCCTTTTGTGGCTCTGCCGAGTTCCCAGGTGTCACCATTGAATCCCCTGCATTCAAATCCGGGTTTCCGGAGCAGCTTTTCCAATTCGCCCGGAATGGTTGCGCCCCAGACCGGATAATTGTTGGAGTTCAAAATCACATTGGCTCCAAGTTTCCGGCAGATTTTTGCAATCTCTGCAAAGTACGGCTTTTTGCACCCGATAATGAATTGATTCCCTCCGGCTTTTACTGCGGCGGCGTAAATCTCTTCCGCTTCCCGGAGGGTTGCTGTTGTTCCGGCTCCATGCAGGTAGGGGGCTGAAGTGTAAAATTGAATCTTCAATTTCTTTAATTTTCCCCCGTTGATCGGCGGAATGATTTTTGCCGGAAGAACGGATTCTATTTCGCTTACATTCCCGTTTGCTTTCCGGGCAAGATAAATATTGAATTTATCCCCCGGTTTTCCAAATGAGATGTGCTTGACCGGAATGTAGTTGTAATATGCTGTTCCAGCCGGGATCTTACTGACATCATAGCTCAAAATATATCTGATGTAAGGCTTGCCGTCACGGGTGATCTTTTCCTGTCTGATTGATTTCGGACTCCAATTTCCCCATGATGGGGCTTTTACCGGATTGAGAATTTCCATGCCTTCCGGCAAATCGATTCGCTGCTCATAATTCTTCCAGGTATGCTTGAATGGGGAGTAAACATGGAACAGCATAACCTCCAATGCTCCTTGCGGGAATTCCCAGGTCTTGACCTGCGGCCAGAGTGTCGACATAGCTCCAAAAGGCGTTTCATTCCAGATGATAAGCTGACGGAATGTTGTTCTTCCTTTCTGTGCGGAAATCCAGCCATCTTTCTTCTCCGCAACTTTCCAGCTGGAATCATTCCACTCAGGTTTCAGAATCGCAGGACTTGTTCCGGGATAATATTTCCAGTTCCCGGAAAGATCTTTTTCCATGATCCGGAATCGGGGAGCCGCTCCTGTTGATTCCGTTTCTACAGTAATCACACTGATCCCTTCACGGATCACCGCAGAACCATTTTGGACAGGAACACCATTTACTTTTACAATTGCATTGCAATCTATTGTTTCAATAGAGATATCTAATTTTCTGCTGATGATCTGAGCAAGATATTTCTGTTCGATCCAGCGTTTATAATAGGCTTTCTGCTTGTTTTTATCATGTTTCAGCGTGAAAAGGACACGGCGGATCTCTTTTCTGAGATTTTCCTGTTTTTTGAACTCATCCGTATGTCCATATTTTGAAATTTCAGCCGGAGTCGGATTCGATTTTGCCACTTTTGCAAGTTCATTGAAAAAGAACGAATCATATTCAGCATTCAATACGGTATCTTCTGTGGCAGAACCATTCATCCGGCTGAAACTCATCTTTGCAAAGCATTCTTTGCTTCCATAGCCTCTGCTTCCAACTGCCGGCCAGCTGCTCAAACGGTCTGCATCACTGCCGGTCATGACAGTTCTTCCGATCAGGAATTTGCCTCCGTTGATACATTTTTTCCACGGGTCAAGTACCTCAAAGGGAATTTCGGCTTCTACACTCCAGAAGTTTTTTCCAATATATGCCTTTGCTTTTCCGACTTTTTCCGCATCTGTCGTATTCAGATCTTTTTCCCGTTTTGCCCAGATAATACCTTTTGCGTTAATGACGATCTGCATGTAATTATCTGTTCCGGCGGGCAAAAAGAAAAATTCAATTGCATCATCGTTCCACAAACCGTCACGGGTATTGTCGTGAGCAATAATTTTTTCCGGAAGGGGTTCCCCGCAATGGATCCCAAGATAAAGTTTCCCATCTTTATGACCGATCCGGAATTTTGTTTCCCGCTCCGATACATAAATTCTGCTTTTGAATTTGAGAAATCCCCTTTTTTCTGCCATATATTCCCAAACAGGATCGTCAAGTTTTCCATCGATCACAGGGGACCTGAACATCTTATACGCCGTATAGTTTTGGGCAAAACAGGAAAGCGTTATGAGAAAAACGAAAGTTAAGAATATATTTTTTTTCATAGGAAATGTCCTTCCTTAAAATGGAGACTTCGGATTCAGATCCAGATTCTGATTCCATGGCAGGCAGTTCTGTTGCGTTGCCCCGCCTCCGGCATAATATGCATAACCGTAATAATATGCTTTCAACATTCTGACATTTCCGGCGACGGCTGCCATACCGGAGCGACCCTGATCGCTTGCCCAATTTGCGCTCCACCAACTGGTTTCATGTCCACCGTCATTGGAAGTGTTGACCGGATGACGTAATGCAATATCCGAACGGGAAGACACATTGTAGCAACCGGAGGACGAAAAATATCTCTCTCCCAACAGAAGCTGTCCGGTCGGTTGCGGAATCTTATTGATCTTTTTATTGGAAAGAAAGAAATGCAGCCCGTAAGAGAGACGGGTTGAAAAATAATCATTCAGTTGCTGTTTGGAATTCGGACAGCGGAAGAAATTAGCACTCCCGGAGGGAATTTGGACTATGCCGCTTTCCATTTTTCCGCCACCGGAAATATACGGATAAGTGGTATTCACCCAAGTTCCTTTTGTGACTGAATCATAGACCAACGGAAGATAATCATCATTTTCCCCAGCATACATTGTGCAGCCGAGAGCCAGTTGTTTCAGGTTGTTGGTGCAACTCGTTTCCTGTGCTTTGGCTCTTGAGTTGTTCAACGCCGGGAGCAACATTCCTGCAAGAATTGCAATTATCGCAATTACTACCAGCAGTTCGATCAGCGTGAAATTTTTTTGTTTGAAATGTTTCATCTTCTCTTCCTTTCTCTATAATTCTATGATATGTATTGCAGTTGATATGATTTCATGATTCCTTCAGAGGTCAATTCTATGACCGCAAAAGGATTCTTTCCTTCGCAGAGGGCAGGGACGATCACCACCGGAAACGGCGGGCAGAACAACGGCTGAAAACCGGTATGTTCATGTCCGCTGATGGATAAAATCACATTCCCGCATGATTCAAAAATTTCTTCCGCATTGTCATAATTATAATAACATTTGATGGTATCCCGTTTGTAATGCGGAACATGTTGGAACAGGATCACTGGCTTTTCCGTACAGAGTTTTTTCATCCGTGACAGATCTTCAGAACTGCGGCGGGCATTGTAACCATCCGTCTGAAGATCATCCGGAAACGCAAGAAAACGGAATCCGGCAATATCAACAAACTCCGGCGGTCTCTGAAAATACTGATAAAATAACGCCGGTTCCGGATCGTGATTGCCCGGAATGATGATTTGCTGACACTGGATTGTCTGAAAAATTTCAGCAAGCTCTTTCAGCAGTTCTGTATCATTGGAATCGTTGACAAGATCGCCGCCGACCAGCAGAATATCCGGCTTGCTCTCCTCATTCAACCGTTTTGCCGCTGCGGAAAGCAACTCCTTTGCTCTCTCACCCATGCGGTCAGGACACGCAAGATTTTTTTCTTTTGCGTAGTGCAGATCTGTTATAACAGCGATTTTCATCGGGATTCCTCTTGTTTCATCCGCAGATATCCCTGGGAAAACATGACGATATCAGCGATGGCATCTTCAATGGGTTTGCTGCGTAAGGCAATGTTATTCAGCTCAGTATTGATAATGTTGCCGCAGATATAATATTCATCGTTGTTCAGAAAATCAGCTTTTCCTTTTTTCTCCGGAGAAATGACCAGTTGATAGGGGAGATCTTTGTATTCTTCATCAAGCAGCGGGATCATTCCGAATTCTGTATATTTCTTTCTGATTTCCGGTTTCTGCAGAAATCTTGCCAGAACCAGACATTCCACGGGAGATATTGTCTCTTTTCTGACCGCAAGCATCATTGGTATCCGGTAGATGGTATTTCCGACGGAATACATCATTGCGCCGCCGAATTTGAAAGAGGGTTTTATCTCCCAGAGTCTGATCCAGTCAGTATTCCAGCCAAGATAAAACGGAGTTTTCCCTTCGGTAAAAAGATTGTAGCTGATTGCGGCATTGTTGCTGGGTTCCGGAGAGGGATGATTTTTCCGGAAGTCTGTGACGGAATGAATGACTTCACTGTATTTTTTCTGAAATGCTTCTCCGGAAATACCTCCGGCGAGATCGGAATACATTTCATAGACATAATTACCCAGCCCCGTTCTGAAGGTCTGTGCGGTTCCGGGCATGATATATTCCGGATGTTTTGCAGTTTCCCGGAGAACGGATTCCAAATATTCCGTCTGTTCCTTGAAATTCCGGTATGACGGAACGGAAAAACCAAGTTTTTTCAGAATATTCTCATTGTAGATCAAAATGTGCGTAGAGTAATAGAGCGGAATACTGAACTCATCCGGCATCAGTTCCGGATAAGCCGGGATCGACGGAAAATATTTTTTGATGTTCATGAAACTGGCATCAGAAAAATCTGTAAAACGCTGACTGTACTCATAAATATCACCTTGTGGAAGTTTTTTCCCGGATTCTCCGTAAAGCGTTGTAATAATTCCCGGTGATTTGTAATTATGATATTCATTCAGCACCTCATTCCACAGATTACGCTGACAGTTCATAGAGTTTCTGGATGAATAAATAAGTTCTGCAGAGGTTTTGTCTGTAAAATCATTTTCCGGCTGACCCGATGTTTCTTTTTTTACAAATACTCCGAACTTCGGGATGGAATAGAGGATCCCCTCTTTTTTCAGGATGGAAATCGCTTTCCGGATATGATAGACATCGGAGATATAAAGTTTCATCATCTGCGCTTCTGACGGCAGTTTGTTATCGGGCGCATAAGCTCCGATCTGGATATTTCTCAGAATGACATTCAGAAGCCGTTTGGTCTCAGTGTCGTTTTTCTTGTTCTGCAACATTTATTTTTACCTCAAAAAGTGTATTAAAATATTTCATACAACATTATTATACAGCAAAAAGTTTATTTTGTCAAGTGCCCGTCAAAAAAAAACTTTTAAATTTCTTGAAAAATCAACCGGAAAGTGCTATGTTTTACATTAGAGGCAATTTCAAAAGTCTTCAAAAATGGCAGAAAATTCTTGTTGCGATCTGCCAATGGAGCGTTTTCGGTGGTTACCCTGTGGGTAGCCACGCTCAAACTACCATTTCCAACTCATCAACAATCTTTTTTTCAGCCAAATTTTGCCGGACTTTTGAAATTACCTCATTAGTTTAATGAAAGGAGTTTTTCTATGTGCAATATGGCGGCTTACACCGGAAATAAACCGGCGGTGAAAGAGTTGATCGAACTGCTCCGTGTCCAGGAAGGTCTGGCTGGCGGACATTTTACCGGAATCACAACTCTTCATGAGGGAAAATTGTATATGGCAAAAGTCTGCGGTGATGTGGACGATCTGCTGAAAAAGACAAATGTTCTCGATTTGCCCGGAACGACCGGGATCGCACACTCCCGTACACCCGGTTATGCCGATGATTCCTGGGCACAGCCTTTTATGGCATCCGATGGATCAACTGTTTTCTGTGCCAACGGGATCGGTGCCGGAAATGTCCTGCCGTTCCCCGAAGATACTTTTCAGCGGGCAGAAAAAATCCTTGCAGCGTCTCCGTTCTCTCTTTCGACAGGTGTCGAAGCCGAACTTCCGCCGTACCCGAAACTTTCCGACGGAAAATATTATCACAGTACGGAAATCGAATCAGCCCTGATTGCAGAATTCCACCGGCAGGGTTCCGATATGCGCGAAGCTGTCAAACAGGCTTTTTCGTTTATGCCGACTCAGATCGCTTCTCTTGCGATGGCGGCAGATGAACCGGAAACGGTGACAGTGATGCGTTATAATCAATCCCTTTTCTATGGCAGACGTGACGATGGATTCTGTATTGCCACAAGCTGTACGGCGTTTCAGGATTTGAACTACAACTGGTTCCAGCCTGTGCCCGTGGGGAGTGTTGGAAAATTAACAGCAGACGGCATTTCCTTTGAAATGTTGGGAGCGCATCTGGATAAACTGGTCATCAGCCCGGATCTTGCAGCGGCTGCAAAATACTTCGATCAGCTTCTTGAGCCCGGAAAACCGCTGGGGTTGCTGGATATGTTCGATCAAATGGTGAAAAATCATGACATTTCACCCGAAGGTTATTCCTGTCAGGACAGTTTTCTGCTTTATACTTATCTTGCAGAAAAACTCCGCCGGGGAGAGGTCTCAAGATCTTCACGGCAGGTCCCCGGGAGCCGTCCGGGATCATTGCGGACAGAAACAACTTTTATCAAAAAGAAGGAGTGTAAATAATGAGTTTTTATGATAATGGCGTTACGGGGCATCGTGGCGATCCGCAGCATTTTCCCCAGAATACCTTGCCCGGTTTTGAAGCGGCAATCAAGCTGGGCTGTGATTGGGTCGAAACAGATATGCACCTCACCCGTGATGGAAGAGTTGTGATCAGTCATGATCATCATACCCGGGCGCAAGCGGATAAATTTCTGGTCATCAAAGAGAACGATTTTTCCGATTTGCGGAAACTCAACATGGCAACAAGATTCAATATTGAACATGATGACCGTCCCCCGTTTTTTGAAGCGATGCCCAGTTTGGAGGAGACTCTGGAACTTTTCAGATCGCAGGACAAAGTGCGGTTGTCTCTGCAGCCGAAAGCTCCCGGAACGGTTGCCGCTGCCGCAAAGATCATCCGCGATATGAAATTCCCGGAAGAGATGCTGGGGTTCAATGACGGCAATCTGGCATTCATGTGCGAGGCAAAAGAGACCTGTCCGGATTCCACGATTTTTTATGATATTTGCAATACTGACCAACTGGAAATAAATCTGGCAGATGCACAAAAATACGGGTTCCGGTATCTTGTTGCAAATGAAAACTTTTTGAGACAGGAGGATGTTGACCGAATTTTGGGTGCAGGATTTCTGCCGGGTGTCTGGAATATCGACAATCCCGGAGAAATGGACCGCTTTATTGCGATGGGTGTCAAACGTTTTTATACAGATTATCCTGCAGTTCTGATGAAAAAACTGGGTTTGATCAAGTAATTGCTTTTTTTCGTCAAAAAACTGCTTGCAGTTCCTGCCGGACGTGTTATATTACGGAAAACACAGGAGAAAATACAGTGAAAGAACGAATTTTGGTAACAGGCGGCGCCGGGTTTCTCGGATCATACCTCTGCCGGTGTCTGCTGGATCAGGGCAAACAGGTGGTCTGCGTAGATAATTTATATACCGGAACGAAGCGGAACATTCTGCCCTTGCTGGAAAATCCGGATTTTACTTTTCTTCAGCATGATGTTGTGGAACCGCTGGATCTGGAAGTCAACGCCATCTATAATCTTGCCTGTCCTGCTTCTCCTGTGCATTATCAGAAAGATCACGTCCAAACGGTGCGGACTTGCGTCAATGGCGCATACAATATGCTGGAACTCGCGAAGAAAAACAATTGCAAGATCCTGCAGGCTTCCACTTCGGAAGTTTACGGCGACCCCGCAGTTCATCCCCAGGTGGAAGAGTATTGGGGAAATGTGAATCCTGTGGGGATCCGTTCCTGTTATGATGAGGGCAAACGCTGTGCAGAAACGCTGTTCAACGCTTATCATCTCCAGTATGGTCTGCCCATCAAACTGATCCGTATTTTCAACACTTACGGTCCCGGAATGCACCCGCAGGACGGAAGAGTGGTCAGCAACTTTATCATGCAGGCTCTGCAGGATCAGGATATTACCATTTACGGAGACGGTAAGCAGACCCGCAGTTTCTGTTACCGTGATGATCTCATTGACGGCATGATGCGGATGATGGCGACGGATGCCGCTGTGACCGGACCCTTCAATCTGGGGAATCCCGGAGAGTTCACCATGCTGGAACTGGCGGAACTTACCATTGAATTGACAAATTCCAACTCAAAAATCGTATTCCGGCCGCTGCCGTCTGATGATCCGAAACAGAGAAAACCGAACACTGAAAAAGCGCAGAAGTATCTTGGGTGGAGTGCAAAAACGCCTCTCCGGGAAGGACTTGCAAAGACCATTGAATATTTTGACAGCTTGCTGCGTTCAGGAGAAGCATTATGAGCAAACCGAAATTATCCCTTGTCATTCCCTGTTACAACGAGGAAAATACCCTTGAACAGATCGTAGAGTATGTGATCGGCTTGAAGAGTGAAACTCTTGATCTTGAGCTGGTGATCGTTGACGATTGTTCCAAGGATAAAAGTCTGGAAAAAGCGGAAGGTTTGAAGCAGAAATATCCGGATATCATCCAAATTGCAAAGCATGAAGTCAACATGGGGAAGGGGGCTGCACTCCGGACCGGTTTCACTTACGCAACCGGCGATTATGTGGGGATCCAGGATGCCGATATGGAGTACGATCCCAAAGACTATCTGAAAATGCTTGTGCCTCTGATCGAGGGAAAGGCAGATGTGGTCTATGGTTCCCGCTATCTGCGGACAGATATGCGCCGGGTTTTGAAGTGCTGGCACACCGGCATGAATAAGTTCCTGACCTTTGCTTCCAACATTTTCACTGACCTTGACATTACTGATATGGAAACCTGTTACAAGCTGTTCCGCCGGGATGTAATCCAGACGATTGCCCCGAAACTCAAGGAAAACCGTTTCGGTTTTGAGCCGGAAGTCACATCTCTTGTCGCAGAAGGTCAGTACAGAGTTTATGAGACTTCCATCTCTTACAATCCACGTTCTTTTGACGAAGGGAAAAAGATCGGCTGGAAAGATGGTGTCCGTGCGCTTTACTGTATTTTCCATTATAACGCCCATAAAGCACCTGTTCCGATGCAGCTGATCATCTATTTCTTTATCGGAGCAATCTCAGCGGTGGTGAATATTGGTGCATTTGCATTGCTGTGTAATGCCCGGATGCAGATGGATATCGCTGTGATTGTGGCATTCCTGATTGCAGCGGCTGTGAATTATCTGCTTTGTATCGCTGTTTTGTTCCGGCACAAAGCCCGCTGGAGCTCTTTCGGCGAGATCATCGCCTAT
Organism: Lentisphaerota bacterium; assembly: GCA_015061845.1. GTDB lineage: Bacteria > Verrucomicrobiota > Lentisphaeria > Victivallales > UBA1829 > SIG79. The sequence continues at coordinate 1,246 of SUVT01000072.1, read as the reverse complement.
CTTTTGACCATTGTCATTATGGGAGCTGTTGACGTCGGAATGACCCGTGGTCTGGTGATGTTGTCATGTACGGCTGTAGCAGCAAAGGTAATTTCCACGATTATTGGATTCTTTGGAAATTATTATCTGAGAAAAGTGCTTGTTTTCCCTGAAAAGAAAAAATAAGCCGTATTGAACGCCCTGATATAATTTTTTTGCAAAAAAATCGATATCGGGGCTTGTTTTTTCTTTAAACTTATGGTATAATTTAAAGCAGAAGGGGAGATTTATTCTCCGGGGCGGAATCCTGAAAATAATTTTGAAAGGTTAGTATTATGAAAAAAGTTCTTTTGTCTGCTGCTGTTGCAGCTATGTTTGTCCTTACCGGTTGTGTTTCCGTGAACACCAGTGATGGAGCTTCTTCCATTCCTCAGCCGTCTTCCTGTCATCCGGGCTATGCTGCAAAATTTGCACACAAGAATACCCGTGTTGAAGGTGCTGCTACAGTCAACGTTCTTTTCGGTATTTTTGCATGGGGAACCGAAGGTTTTGCTGATAACTCCAAGCTTTCCACCTTCTCTTTCCTGCCTTCTGCAGAAAATTTTGCCAAGAGTGCAGCTGTTTACAATACCTGCCAGGCAAACAAGGCTGATACCCTTCTCGGTACCCGTTATGTTGTGACTGTTACAGATTATTTTGTGTTCAAAACTGTCAATTGCAAGGTTGCCGGTTTCCCTGCAACAATGAATGGTGTTGTGGAAAAGAAACCCTATGTTACAGCCGATGGTAAAATCCATTGGATGGCAGAAAAACCTGCTGTTGTAAAATAATCAGCTGAACATTTTTATCCGCCCGATACACCTCAGAAATTGATCTTCTGAGGTGTATTTTTTTATGGGTATAATACTGTTGAAATAAAAATTGATCGAACTTATGATTTTTCAGAAAAAATGATGGTGCGACCACTAGGCATAACCATAATTTTAAAAGTCATTTAAAAGAGGCAATTTCAAAAGATTGGTGACTGTCTGAATCAACCTGCCGGACAGTCTGTATAAAACGTTGAAATCCAGGGGCGGTAACTTGAAAAATCAAAAAACTCCGGTTATATTATTCCGTGAAATAAAAATTGTTTGCTCTAGAGGCAATTTCAAAAGTCTTCAAAAATGGCAGAAAATTCTTGTTGCGATCTGCAAATGGAGCGTTTTCGGTGGTTACCCTTCCTCCTTCGCTGAAGCTACGGAGGACAAGCTGGGTAGCCACGCTC
>SUVT01000071.1 GCA_015061845.1 Lentisphaerota bacterium | reverse complement strand
GGAGCGTTTTCGGCTTGTCCTCCATAGCTTCAGCGAAGGAGGATGGTAGCCACGCTCAAACTACCATTTCCAACTCATCAACAATCTTTTTTCAGCCAAATTTTGCCGGACTTTTGAAATTACCTTTTTGATGAAATTATTTGGTGTATTCCAGCTTGTAATAGCGGGTCGCATCAGGCGGACGGATGTTGGTCAATGTGCCTTTGTAATGGCGCAATTCTGTCCGGATATAGGGATGCTTCAGCAGCTCTTCTTCGTTCAGGTCGATGCCGAGACCGGGACGGTCGGGGATTATCATGCAGCCGTCGCGCAAGGTGAGATCTTCGTCGCAAATATCTGCACGCCAGGGAACATCTGTCATCATCATTTCCAGCATGACAAAGTTGGGGATACATGCCGCAAGCTGAAGGGATGCCGCATTGGCAACCGGACCGGAGGGGTTGTGAGGACAGAATCCGATGTGACGGGCTTCCGCTTCTGCGCCCAGCATACGCATTTCCATGATACCGCCCGCATGGGAGATATCCGGCTGGATGTAGTCGGTGCAGTTGAGATCAAAGAACTGACGGTACTCGTAACGGTTGTAGAGGCGTTCCCCTGCGGCAAGTGAGACACGGACGCGTTCCTTGACTTCCCGCATTCCTTCCTTGTCGTCCGGCGGGATCGGCTCTTCAAACCAGAAGATATCGAACTCTTCCAGCCGTCTTCCGATCTTGACAGCGGTGGGGATATCAAATCTTCCGTGACCTTCGATGAGCAGCTGAACATCTTCGCCCACAGCTTCGGAGACTTTGCGGATGCACTCCATTGCCTGATTCAGTTCCGCTTTCCCGATCTGGAGCCATGCTTTGCCGAAGGGGTCCCACTTGCAGCCCGGATAACGGTGCTTTTTCACTTCCAGAGCCTTCTCCGCGAATTCATCAGGGGTCTTTGCCGGGGCAAACCAGCCGTTGACATAAACGGGGATGGAGTCACGGACTTTTCCGCCCAGAAGCTGCCAGACAGGCACGTTCAGATCTTTTCCCTTGATATCCCACAACGCCATTTCCACACCGGCGAGGGCACTCATCAGCACCGGACCGCCGCGCCAGTAGGCATCGCGGTAGCAATCATGACGGAACGCTTCGATATTGTGGGGATCTTTTCCGATCAGATAGCTTTCCAAATCGTGGATCGCTGCCTGAATGGTCAATTCTTTATATTCCAGCGTGGATTCCCCCCAGCCGTAAATGCCGGAATCGGTTTCCACTTTCACAAAAACGAAATTTGTGCGGAACGCATTGCTGATAAATGTTTTAACTGCTGTGATCTTCATTTTTTCAATCCTTTACTTCATCAAAAACCCGGACGTAATCGACGATAAACGCATCGGGCAGAACTGCTTGTTTCAAAAGGTCAGCCGGAACATTGGAGTTATCTTTCGGCTCTCCGGTCAACGCATCGAACCAGCGGTAGCCCATGCACTCGGTTGTGACCAGAATGAACTGTTCCGTCTGGGAAACAGCTTCAGAACACCGCCAGGTCTTCTTGCCGTCTACATAATAAATATATTCGTCCGGGGTCCATTCCAAACCGAAGGTATGATATCCGTCCGGCGTATCTTCCAGCTGAATATCTCCGGAACCGGTTCCCTTGTAATTTGCACCGTAACCGTTCCAGTGGTTGTTGTGGGAGATCTTGTTGTTCCGGCGGAAACTTTCCATGATATCCACTTCCACACCGGCGATTTTCGGATCCGGACAGCAGCCGATCACGGGTGACTGCAGCCAGAATGCAGACCACCAGCCGGGCTGGGTCTGCAGCTTGCAGCGGATCTCATAAAAACCGTACTTGTGCATGAATTTCGGTTCAGAAAACTTGTCAATGGGCCAGGCAAAGCCGTTTTCTTCAAACTTCACGCTGGGACGGTCAAGGTAATTTTCGCCCGTCTGAAGCTGGGAACAGTAGAAATGACCATCCTTTTCCATCAGGGAGAGAACAAGATTTCCCTTTCCGTCAAGAGAGGCAGTTTCATCGGTCAGACACATCTGCCGTTTATGCAGCAGATGATACCGGAAACTCCATTTTGTCATATCAAGCTCCGTTCCGTCAAACTCATCATTCCAGACAAGTTTCCATTTTTTCCCTGCCGGGAGCAAACTTTTAACATGTTCCATCTGAAATCAATCCTTCACTTCATCATAGACACGGACATAATCAACGATAAACGCATCGGGCAGAACTGCTTTTTTCAAACTTTCAGCCGGTTTATCGCTGCTCTCCTGAAGTTCTCCGGTCAGCACATCCACCCAGCGGTAGCCCATGCACTCCGTGGAAACAAGAATAAACTGTTCCCGCCGGGAAACTGCTTCGGAACACCGCCAGGTCTCCTTGCCGTCTACATAATAAATATATTCGTCCGGGGTCCATTCCAAACCGAAAGTATGATATCCGTCCGGGGTATCTTCCAGCGGAATATCTCCGGAACCGGCACATTTATGATCGGCGGCATAACCACCCCAGTGATTGTTATGGGAAACGGTGTTGTCGCGGCGGAAACTTTCCATGATATCCACTTCCACACCGGCAACTTCCGGGTTCGGACAGCAGCCGATCACGGGAGATTGCAGCCAGAATGCAGACCACCAGCCTTCTTGAGTTTGAAGTTTGCAGCGGATCTCATAATAGCCGTATTTGTGCATGAACTTCGGTTCGGAAAACTTGTCGATAGGCCAGGCAAATCCGTCTTTTTCAAATTCCTGTCCCGGACGGTCCATGTAGTTTTCCCCGGTCTGGATCTGGGAACAGTAGTAATGACCATCTTTTTCCATCAGGGAGAGAACGAGATTTCCTTTGCCGTCGAGGGAAGCGGTTTCATCGGTCAGACACATCTGCCGTTTCTGGAGGATGTGATACCGGAAACTCCACTTTGTCATGTCAAGTTCTGTTCCGTCAAACTCATCGTTCCAGACAAGTTTCCATTTTTTGCCTGCAGGGAGCAGACTTTTTGCGTGTTCCATTTTCCTGTCTCCTCATCAGGGTGCGTAATACATACCGCCGTTGATGTTGACGGTTTCGCCTGTCACATAGCCGTTTTTGACCACGAACATGACAGCATCGGCGATCTCTTCACTGGTTGCGGGGCGTCCCAGAGGAATCGCATCGCTCTCTTCTTTATATTTTTCCGGGGTCAGACGTTTATTGATGTTTTCGGTGATGACCATACCCGGGCAGATCGTGTTGGCGGTGATCCCGTACTGTGCGCCGTTGTGTGCCATGGCGCGGGTGACACCGTGCATTCCCAGCTTGGAAACGCCGTAAGCGATCATGTGCATCTCAGCCGGACGGAAAGAGCGGACGGAGGCAACGTTTACGATTCTGCCCCAGCCATACTCTTTGGCTCGTTCAAAGAATGCCATGGAACAGAGGAAACAGCCTTTCAGGTTCACATCCATGACCATGGACCACCATTCGCCTTCGGTCATTTCTCCGGTTCTGCGCCAGGGGTCAAGACGTGCGTTGTTGACGAGGATATCCACTCTTCCGAGGTCGTCGAACATCTTTGCAACAGCCTGTTCATTGGAGACATCGCAGCGGTAAATATCGGCATCTCCGCCTGCTGCAACGATTTCATTTGCAACATTCTGCGCATTGGTGATGTTGTTTGCACAGTTGACGATCACTTTTGCGCCTTCTTTTGCCAAAGCGTGGGCAATGATTCTCCCGATTCCCTGGGAACCGCCGGTGACAAGTGCTGTTTTTCCTTTTAATGAGGACATTTTCTGCTCCTTTATCCGATTGTATATTTCGGGGTTAATTTTCTTGAAATCTCATCCGCTGCGGCTTTCAGCGTTTTACATATTTTCTTATGATAAGCAACGGTATATTGTTCTTTGGCAATGCTTGCTCCCAGCGCAGCGAAAAATGTGCCGTTGCGCGTGATCGGATAAGCATAGATCCACTGGAACTCTTTTTCACAGGCAAGGAACCCGGATTCTTTCACGTTATCCAGTTTTCTGTTCAAAGTTGCTTCATTTTCAAATCCGGGCAGGAATGTTCCTGCTTTTTTCTGCTCCCGCCGGAAACATGCCAGCCGCTCTTCTGCGGAACTGTTTGCAATCAGAAGAAGCCCCGTCGCAGTTTCAAAGATATCATCAAAACAGGGTTTCGTGATCCGGATATCCAGCTCGCGGCTGCAGTTTTTGTGATAAAGCACATAACGTTTTCCGTGGTACAGCTGCGCCGTCAGAACAGAGGTTTGCAGTTCTTCTGCACAACGGTCAATGACCGGAGCGGCACAATCCAGAAAATCCCCCTGAAAATTGACAAGATTGTTCATTGTCAGGAGTTTCGGTCCGGCGACATATCCCTGCTGACGGGAGACTTTCAGGATATATCCCATATCCAGCAGTTGTTTCAGGAGCCGGGAACAGGTAGCACGGTTCAGGTTCAGTTCTTCCGCCAGCTGTGTAGGAAGCATGGGGGATGGTGCTGCGGTTGCGATCCGCTCCAGAATCGCAAAGGTTTTGTCAATAACATTTCCCAAAACGACCTCCTTATAAGTTCATATTATGAAATTATCTCTTCGTAATACAAAATATATATCATAAAATATAAAAAATCAAGCACTCTTTTTTAAATAAATTCAAGAAAAATCCAAGAAAAATCAGGGAAAATAACTTGATTTTCAAAGTAGACCATGATAAGGTAATGAAAAACAGAAAATTATCAAAGCTCTGTTTTCTGTAAGTGTTGGTAAATCATTTTTTTGCTTGATGATGGCATTTCGATTTTTTTAAACAAAAATCGGAATGCCGCAAAAAGGTTTGAATCCTCCTTCGCACAAGGCTGCGGAGGACAAGAAAGGTGATGGACAACCCTTATCCGGAAACAGAAAATTACCGACAGGAAGGTGGAATATGGGCGGCGATCATCGTTACTATTGTGATTTTAATTCTGAAACAAAATTGGGGAATTGGGAAATCGTTCAGCAGGAGAAGGACAAAGTCGTTCTGACGACTGCCGTTTCCGGTTTGGTCGGAGATTTTGTGTTTCTGGCACCCTGTCCGGCGGCTCCTTATCCGCAGCCCCATCACCGCACCATGCCCCGGTTGAAAAACCTGATCGTCAACGGAGAATCTCTCCCCGCATTGAAATCCAATGCGATGTACAACCATGAAGAGTTCAGCCGGTTCGGGATCAATATTACGCTCAAAGAGGGGGAAAACCGTCTGATTGCAGAGATGATCCTTCCGGAAAACGGAGTCGTTGATCTGGAAAAGATCGGCTTCAGCATCGTTCCGGCGGAAAAACCTGTTGCGAAACCGGTTTTCAAACAGAAAAAACACTCTTTTACAGCAACGGAATATCAGCGGGACTCCTCTTCTCCTGATGTTGCCGGATGGCATCTCGGAGCAGGCAGAAAAACATCTCCCGGACGGTTCGGATTCTCCAAAGGCGACGGCTTGCTGGATTGTGCCATGCCCGCGCTGGGGATCGTGGATAAAATGTACCTCTGCGGTCAGCCGAAATATCAGAAACTTTATCATTGGAGCTATTCACTCCTTCCGGAAGGCATGGGGCTCCACGGTTCTTTCGAGCCTTGTGATGTCGGAATCGAAGAAGATGAAATCACAATCAATCATCTGAGTGTCCGCTGGGCTGCGAAGCACGAGGGAAAAACCTTTTCCTGTACCTATTCTCTGGCTTCTCCGGCGATCCTGACAGAAAGCGAGTCCGAATCCATGCGCGTTTCCGGACTGCAGTTTGCCGGGAATTATCAATCCATACTCATCCCCCGCGCAGACGGGATCGAAGAAGTTTCTCTTGACGATGCCGATATTGCAGGAATGGCGGAAAACTGGGTGCTGCTCTACGACAGCACAGAATTTCCGGATGTACCTCTGATGCTTGTTTTTGACCGCAACCCGGAAAAGATGAATGTCATCCGCAATAAATCCGGCAGACTGGAATCTATCGAGTTCAGCGGAACACCGTTGATGCTCAGCTGCACTCCCTTCGGGATCGGGAGGTTCGATCCGGGCAAGATGCCGCTGGAAAAGGCTGTCAGAAGATGCCGTTTCTGGAGCCGTGCGCTTCTCGCCTATCCGGTAAAATGCTGCGATTACTTCCGTCTGGATGACGCCGCTCAAAAAGTGACGGTCCGGCAGAAATTCGAGTATCGCTACATTCAGGATGTCTGGGGGACAGAACCGCTGGAACTCGCACCGTTCCCGCCGCCGTCAACGCTTTCTGAAACCGCTGAACTGGTATCCGTTACAGATTTCGGATTCCCCACGAAATACGGTTATCTGAACGGACGGATCGGCAGCTGGTCGGAATACTCTCTTCCGTATATGCCGCTGACACGGAAATTCCCGCTGCGGGATGTTGATTCCAAACTTCCGGAAAAACTGCGGGAAGGGTTTGAACCTTACAAAAACCTTGTCAGTTTCTTCGGTAAAAACCGGGTCTCCTATCCTTATGCCGGGGCATTGCTGGAACCGTTCTCCATGGTATCTTCCATGCTCTTCTTCATGGATGGTGAAGAGAAAAAGTTTCTGTTGGAAAAACTGGATGAACGGATGAAGATCGTTCTGGATAAAGATGTTACATCCGACTATACCGTTATTGACTGGAGCGTGATGATGCGCAACAAACCGGATCACGCCGGAGTGATCGAACAGTATGAGGATCCGGCGAAGAAGCATATTTATCTGAAAAACTGGTATGACCGGAAAGAGCCGTTCACCGGAGTTCAGTTCAAAATCTGCTATCTGAATCTGTATTTCTTCTCCGATAACGTCATCAAAGAGGGAACTCAGGAAGAGATTTTCAATCTGAAAGTGCCTCTGATCGAAAACGACTGGGGCGCAGGTCTTACATTCTATTATATTTATCTCGGCGCACTGGCAACCGGATCTTTTGCAGAAGTCAAAAAACATTGGGAGCTTGTCAAAGAAGTTTACTCCTTCTTCGATCTGATGCACGACTGGGCTTGTATGGGAACCGGGTACAGCGACAACGGGATAACCTGGGTGGAAGGGGCAAATTACGGTTTGTTCCCGACTTATATCCGGATGGCAGAAGCTGCCGGCGATGAAGAGAGCCGTGCGTTCGGGATCTACAACGCGGCAAAACAGCTTGCCCTGCGTCTGGCGATCATGAAGGCTTCGCAGAAGTATTTCCCGGAATATTTTGAAGTGGAACCGTGGTACAACACCAAGCATTTCCATGAAGAATCCAACCCGAACCTTGCGTTCCAGAACGTGCCTGTCCTCACAGATCAGAGAGTCCGTCCCGACTCTATTTACAACTTCACGACAGAGGGGATTTATCCGGAAACCTATCTTGCCATGCGCAGGTTCGGCGGGAAGAAATATCCCGAAATGCTCAGCCGTCTCATGGAATCCACCCGTTCCGGAGCGATTCAGAAATCAGAGAAGAACCTTGCATGGTGGGCGATCCAGCAGTACACTGCAATGCTTATCGACAAGGCTCTTGACGTGAACTGTCCGGAAGAAGAGTTTTACGAAGCTCTTGAATACGGTTTACAGCATGAATGTATGATCCGGGAATGGCGCGGGATCCATATTTACAGCCGTGCTTTGCCGGAAAATTATTTCCTCTGCCAGCTCCTTGCGTGGATGGAGATGCGGAAGCATAAACTCTGGCTGGAACATTGGGAAGAGATGCGGATCGAATCTGCCCGCTGGATGGACGATCATGCAGAAATCGCGTTCAAATACTCCGGTGACGGCGCAATGAAACTTCAGTGCGGTGTGATGGCTCAGCCCTCAAAGATCCTGTTGAACGGCAAAGAAATTTCATGGAAAACGCTCCGGGCCGGTCTGATAGAAATTACACCGGACGAACAGGGAGAGTTGAACATTCTCTTTGTCTGATTTGAGGAGGAATAATACGATGAAAAAATTGAAATTTTTCGGTTTGATCTGCTGTTCTTTTCTGATCATTCTTCTGACAGGCTGTTACGGGATCCCTATCGACTGGGATGCCAAAGGGATGACCAAAGTTGAAGTCGCGGAATATCTGGCGAAACATGCCGATCGCAGCCGCTGGAGCGGAAACCGGTTTGATATCGAAGTTAAGGAGAGAGTGATAAACACTTACTCATTCCGGAACGCACAGGAAGTGATAAAAAATCAGGCAGTTATGTCTGCCGATCATTGGAGATGCGATTTCTTTCCGCAACGGCATTGGCTGCTCGGATGGAACGGATTGTTTGCCCGCTGGCTTTATTATACCATAGAGTTCAAAGATGGCAAGGCTGTCAGACAGGTAAGACATGAGGGCTTGCCTTATTTCGTCAAAGGGCGTGCCGGACAATCTCCGTTCCCGCAGATCCCGCAGAATTTTCATCAGGTCAGCAAGGATATTTACCGTTCCAACCAGCCGGATGATGACCAGTTTGAGTCGCTTTACACCTTCAACGGAATCCGGAGCGTGCTGAATCTCCGGGAGAATAACAGTGATAAAGATGCGATCAATGCTGTCAATAAAAAATATAAAAATGCACTGAGTTTGTACGAGATCCCACTGAACACCGGAAAAATTACGGAACAGGATTTGATCCGTATTCTGACAGTCATCCGGGATGCACCGAAACCGCTTTTGATCCATTGCTGGCACGGGAGCGACCGCACCGGATGTGCTGTTGCAGCATACCGGATCGTCTTTGAAAACTGGAGTGTGGAAGATGCCATTACGGAATTGATGAAGCCGGAATATGGTCATCACAAGGCGATTTACAAAAATATTCCGGCATTGCTCCGTACCGCAGATTGGAAGAGGATCAAAAAAATTATTTTTGAAAGAGGCAATTTCAAAAGTGAAAAAAAAGATTAAAATCTTTTTCTTTCATTGGAAAAATGTTGTTCTGTGTGCTAAAGTACCAGTGAAAAAAGAACAATGACATCCGGGCGGTTGGTGCGAACTCTGAAAAACCCGGTATTGAAGGAGAAAAAATGAAAGATCTGATAACAAAACGTCCGCTGGTATTCTTCGATCTTGAAACCACCGGAACCAATATAATCAATGACCGGATCGTGGAAATTTCCATTGTCAAGATCTCTCCCGACGGAAGCCGGGAAGTCAAGACCCGCCGTCTGAATCCGGAAATGCATATTCCGGAAGAAGCGTCCGCCGTTCATGGGATCTATGACAAAGATGTGGAAAATGAGCCGACGTTCCGTCAGATTTCTCAGAGTCTTTACATCTATCTGGAAGATTGCGACCTGGGCGGCTATAACATTGTGAAGTTTGATGTCCCTGTACTGGTAAAAGAGTTCTCCCGTGCGGGCTTGCAGTTCTCTCTGGAAAACCGCCGGATCATTGATGCTTACAATCTTTACTGCAAAATGGAGCCGCGGACACTTTCAGCGGCATACAAACGGTTCTGCGGCAAGAGTCTGGAAGATGCCCACTCAGCAGAAGCCGATACGCTTGCGACAGTGGAAGTTTTTGAAGCGGAACTGGAACGCTATTCTGCTATGGCGAAGGAAGATATTCCGGAAGATGTGGAGTTTGCAAAAGATCTGGATATCCTGCACAAACTCTGCAATCCGGTGATTCCGGATGCTGTCGACCCGGAAGGAAAATTCCGCTGGAGAGGGGAAGAAGTTGTGGTCGGGTTCGGAAAGAACAATGGAGTTCCGCTCCGTCAGATCGCACTTGAGAACCCTGATTTTCTGCGCTGGATCCTCCGTGCAGACTTCTCACAGGAAGTCAAGCAGATCGCACAGAACGCATTGAAGGGATTTTTCCCGGAAAAGAAATAAGAGTTATGAGCGACGACTTCAAGAATCTTTTGAGTTTACTGGATGATGACAACGAACAGTTGGTCGGGATCGCCATGGCGGAACTGATCAGCCGCTCGGATGCCCGTCTTGACCGTGTTCTCCGGACACTTCAGGAGAGTCCGAATCAGAAATTGCGGAAGCGGATCCATCAGCTCCAGTCAGCGATTCTGAGCCGTCGGAAGCGGCAGCTCTTTGCCAGTGAGTTCCGGACAGGTGAGCTTTCACTGGAAAAAGCGGTTCTGAATCTTCATTTGCTCTGGTTTGATAACGATACTCTGGAAGAGATCACGGAGCAGTGGCAGGAGTTTCTCAAAGGTTTGGGCGAACCCGGTGAGCCCGGTTCTTTGAGAAAATTGCTGGCAAGGATCATGAAGACGATCCATTTTTATACCATACCGGGGAACCCTGAAAATCCGGAAGCTCTCTGTCTGGGAACGATTCTGGAAGAGCATATCGCCACGGATTTTATGGGGTGCATTATTGCAAAACTCTCAGCTGCTCATTGGGGCTTTGAAACGGAGATCCTCTCCTGTCACAGTGAATTTTTCCTTATGTCGGAGGGAATCGTTTTTGATCCCCGTCAGGACTGGCATCCGATCCCACGGAAAGAATTGATGGATAAGGTGTTCCGCCGCTGGAAAGATCCGGAGCTGATCTCTCTGCTCTCTTACTCGCTGTTCACGGATGCTGTCGCTACTGACAGTTTCCGCTATGTTCATACTTTGGGGTGCTGCATTGGAAAAAGGCAGAACCTTGATTTTCTGCCATATCCCTACGGGAACGACAACCTCGGCGAAGGTTCGTCCCGGGAGGAAAAATAACGATCCGGAGGTTTTCAGTTGGATACGATGTGTTATGATGTTGCGGTAGTCGGCGGAGGTCACGCCGCATGTGAAGCTGCTCTTGCAGCTGCCCGGATGGGGGCAAAAACGATTCTCTTTACCATCAACTTGGATCATATAGCCCAGATGAGCTGCAACCCTGCCATCGGCGGCATCGCAAAAGGGCATGTCGTCCGTGAAATCGATGCTATGGGCGGTGCAATGGGAAGCGTGACCGATGCGGCTTCTCTGCAGTTCCGGATGCTCAACATGGCAAAAGGTCCGGCTGTCTGGTCCCCCCGCGCACAATGCGATAAATATTGTTATCATCAGTGCATGAAACGGGTTCTGGAACTTCAGGAAAATCTGACGATCCGCAATGCAACGGTCATGAATTTTCTTCTGGAAGACGGCAAAATCACCGGAGTGGAAGCCTTCCCCGGCGGACCGGTCAAAACGAAAGCTGTCGTCGTTGCAACCGGAACATTCCTCAACGGAAAAATGCACTACGGATTGAAACACATGTCCGGCGGCAGATCCGGCGACCCCGCATCCATTGAACTTGCCGCCGCATTCCGGGAACAGCTTGGGCTGAAAGTCGGAAGATTGAAAACCGGAACCCCGCCCCGCATTCTCGGCAGTTCCATCGACTTTTCCAAAATGGGAACTCAGAACACCGATGTGATGGAGGAACATTTCTCCTACTTCCCGCCTCTGGAAAACGGTTTCAAGGTTCAGGAACGGCACTTCCCCTGCCGGACAGTCTATACCACGGAAGAGACTGCAAAAGTCGTACAGGAAAACCTGCATCAGGCTCCCATGTACAGCGGGATCATCGAGGGGATCGGAACACGGTACTGTCCTTCCTTTGAAGATAAAGTCGTCCGGTTTGCCCATCATCCGAAGCATCTTCTCTATATCGAACCGGAAGGGGAAAACACCGATGAATTTTACATCAACGGAATCTCCACCAGTCTTCCGCCGGATGTTCAGATCAAAATGCTCCGCACCATCCCCGGACTGGAAAATGTTCAGATCGCCCGGTTTGCATACGCTATCGAATATGACTTTGTGCATCCGGAAGAGATCCATCGCGGTCTGGGTGTGAAACGGTATCCCGGCTTGTTCCTTGCCGGACAGATCAACGGTACCAGCGGTTATGAAGAAGCTGCCGGACAGGGGTTGGTCGCAGGAATGAACGCCGCCCGGTTTGCCGCAGGAAAAGAACATGTGGAAATCGGACGGGATGAGGCTTATATCGGTGTGATGATCGACGATCTTGTGACAAAAGAGATCGTGGAACCCTACCGGCTCTTCACCAGCCGCGCCGAATACCGCTTGAATCTCCGTCAGGACAACGCCGACCTGCGCCTCTCCAAAAAGGCGTACGAATGGGGCGTTCTCCCGGAAGAAAAATACCGTCAGATCCGGGAATATTCCGATCTTTGTGATAAGACAGAAGCCCTTGCAAGAAGCATCAAAAAGAGCGGTTATTCCCTTTACGATGTCCTGCGTGACCGTCACGGAGACCTTGATTTCAAGAACAATCCGGTGGATTACAAAGCACTGGAACTGGATGAAAGCAACGCCATGCACCGCCGTGTCATGCGGCAGCTGGTGATCCGTTCCCACTATGCCGGATATCTCCGTCAGGAGGGCAGAGCAGTGGAAAAACTTCACGCTCTGGAGAACTGGAAGATCCCGGAATCCTTTGATTATGCGGTGGTGACCGGACTCCGGAACGAATCCCGCCAGAAACTGGAAAAGACCCGTCCAACGACACTTGCCCAGGCGGGCAGGATCGACGGTGTCACCTCCTACGAACTGGGACTGCTTCAGGTTTTCCTGAGCCGTGACCTGCAGAAAAAGGAAAAAGAGGCATGATCCGGAAAAATTCCGTCTTTCTGATGATTATGAAACGTCTTCTCGGACAGAAGACGGCTGTCGTTGCGCTGGCAGTGCTGTTCTGCTATCTCGGCACGGCAATCTGGACGGAATGTTATATGGTGCATTGCAAACGGATCGGCAAGGAGTCGGTCTGCAATATCCGGAATGCGGAAGAGAAGAATCTTGCTCCCTCCGGAAAACATTGGCTGGGAACGGATTATCTTGGGCGTGATGTTTTTCTGCGGAGTGTGTTTGCCATCCGGACAGCGGTGAAAGTGGGGCTGATTGCTTCGGTGATCGCCGTGATCTTCGGAGTCGGACTCGGGATCGTTTCCGGTTATTGGGGCGGGACTGCTGACGACATGATCACCTGGGTCCACAGCACATTTGCGGCGATACCGTCGCTGCTGTTCATCCTTGCATTTTCCCTGCTTGTGACCAAAGGTTTTCTGCCGGAAGGACTGCAGAACGGATTTTCTGCGGCGGCATCTCTGCTTGGAACAGAACCGGGAATGTTTGCGGTATATCTCGGAATCGGTTTGACCAGCTGGATCTCTCTTTGCCGGGTGGTTCGGGCGGAAACCATGCGGCTGCGGGGAACAGGTTATGTTCTTGCTGCAAAAGCCCTTGGCGAACCCTCTTTCACGATTTTGCGGAGACACATCCTGCCCAACGTGATGCACGTTGTGATCGTCTATTTTACCATGATCTTCGCCCAGGCGGTGATGTCGGAAGTGATTGTCAGTTATCTTGGTTTGGGTGTTCAGTTTGAACCCAGCTGGGGGATCATGATCGCCCAGGGACAGGAGCGGTTATGGCGCGGTATCTGGTGGGAAGCCGGAGCCGCAACACTGTTTTTGTTTGTCCTTGTACTTGCATTGAATTTTCTTGGAGATGCGCTCCGGGATGCGTTGGATCCCAGAATTGTCAGATAAGGAGTTATGATGAATCATTGGAACAGAGAAAAAGTTGTTGAACTGCTGGAACAGAGTGGCAGGATCGCCATGGAATATAAAACAAAAATGGCTCCTGAGATGAAGTCTGATAACTCGATCGTCACACAGGCGGATAAAGCCATCGAACGCTTTCTGGATGAAGCGTTTACAGATGAAGCAAACAATGTTTATGTGATCGGCGAAGAGAGTCTGGACAGCTGCAGCCTGAACAAGGCACTTTCCAACACGGCGTTCATCATTGACCCCATTGATGGAACGGCAGTTTATGCAGCAGGGCTTCCAATGTGGGGAATCTCCATCGGTTATGCTGTCAAAGGTAAGTTTACCGAAAGTGCGATTTATCTTCCGGAGACGGAGGAGCTGATGATCACAGAGTCCGGAAAGACGTATCTCCGCTGCGGCAACGGCAATGATTTTGTTGAGCTGAAACCGTTCCGGAAATCATACATGGAAGCGGGAGCGGTTTATGTCACCCAGACATTGGCGAAGCGCGGTCTTTTCAGCGGTGCTGAACTGCTTCACAGTATCGGTTCCTGTGTTTATCCGGGCGTTTATCTTGCGAAACAGCTGTATCAGGCAGGGGTTTACTTTGCGAAAATCTGGGATGTTGCCGGACTTCTGCCTGCATTGAAAAATCTTGGGTTCCATTCTGTTTCAGAAGATGGTTCTGACTTGATGTCTCTGGAGATTTCACCGGAGATTTATAATATGGAGAGCAGTTCAAAGAAGTTTCTTTCCATGAAAACATTGCACGTGATTTCTTCTACGGAAGAGATCTGCAAACAGATTGCTGCGAAAATCTCATTTCCCGACCATCCGTAAGGAGGAAACATGTTCAAATTCATACAGACGATCAGACGTACCTTTTCGCCGGGCGAAAAATGGATGATGTGCATTCTGGTGGTACTTCTGTTTATCGGTTCTCTGCTGGAACTGGCAGGAGTTGGAGCGATCCTGCCGGTCATCACGGCGTTTGTTAATCCGGAATCTGTTGAGAAATTCGGGTTTGCAGCGGATTTCCTGAAAAAATACGGATTAGAGGGCAGCCCCAGAAATATTACTGTTTTTCTCTGTTGTGCCACGATTCTGTTTTTCCTGATCAAAAATTTGATATTATTCATTATCAATCATGCCCAGATCAAATTTTCCTTCCGGGTGTCCGGAAGAATTGCGGCAGATTTGACCGCCCGGTATCTTCAGATTCCTTTGGATTATCATACAACAAAAAATGCCGGAGGAGTTCTGGAACTGACCGGTCAGGCGAGATATACGTGTACAGAAGTTATGACCAGTGTTATGATGCTGATCAGCGAAGGGATTCTGATAATACTTTCTTTTCTGGCGGTTTTATGGATCGCTCCCGGAACTGCTTTGGAGCTGATCGGGATCGTTGGTTTGCTTGGTTTTCTGCTGTTTTACGGAATGAAAAAATATCTTGCCCGTGCCTCAGCAAGAGTTTTACCGCTGTCATCGGCTGCCAATCAGTTTGTACTGGAAACCCTTTCCTGTATTCGCGAAGTTAAAATTTCCGGACGGCAGCCGGGATTCCTGAAAAAAGGGAAAAAGCTGCAGCAGGCAGTGATCCAGAATGATTCTGTACTGTTTTCCCTCATGCAGCTGCCGCGCTTTCTGATCGAGGCCGGGGCAGTAACGATCGGGGTCGGAATGATTGCTGTTTTGCTTTTTGCCGGAGATGATCTTTCCGGAATTGCTGTTAAGGTTTCCGTAATCGGTTTGATCCTTGCCCGTTTGATGCCCTCTTTTTCACGGGTACAATATTATATTACAAGAATCCGTTCCAAACTGGATCCATTCTATCAGATTTGCAATGATCTCTCAACTCTGCCGCAGGAAGACCTTTCCGGAACGGAGGAAATTACTCTGGTCAAAGAGTTGAAACTGGAAAACCTGAGTTTCTCCCGTGGAGAGAAGAAGATCCTTGATAACATCAATCTGACGATCCCCGCGAAGAGCAGCCTTGCCCTTGTTGGTCCTACCGGATGCGGAAAGAGTACAATGCTTGATTTGATGGCGACATTGCTGACTCCGGAATCCGGAAAGATCACGGCTGACGGAACTGATATTTTTGAAAATCGTGCTTCATGGCGGAAAAAAATCGGTTACGTTCCGCAGATCACCCGTATTTTTGATGCCAGCGTTCTGGAAAATGTTGCTCTTGGTGTTCCTGTGGAAGAGATTGACAGAGAACGGGTTGCAAAATGTCTGGAAATCGCTCAGGCATTGACATTTGTCTCTGCACTTCCGCAGGGCTTGGATTCCAGACTCGGGGATGCCGGGACGAAACTTTCCGGTGGACAGCGGCAGCGGATCGGAATTGCCCGCGCTCTTTATCCGAACCCGGAAATCCTTCTTCTGGATGAGGCAACAAGTGCTTTGGATCAGGAGACGGAAGCCGGCTTTGTGAAAGCTCTGGAGGCGATTTCCACGCAATACACTCTGATTATTGCGGCACACCGGCTTTCCACCATCGAAAACTGCTCTGCCATCTACCGGTTCCCGGTTCCGTCCGGAGAAGAGAACAACGGGGGAAAAAAAGTATAATTACTTTAGCAGCTTGACTTTTCCTGAAACCATGCTAAATTATACATCTGAAAGGATAACAACATGAAAAAAGTTTTTCAAACAGCAGTTTTGTCTTTGATTGTCATGCTTTTGAGCGGATGTGCCATCAGCAGAAACAATGACAGATCATTCTGGGAAATGATCCAGCATTTTGAAAAGAGCGGTGTTCATGTGGAATCCGTGAATCCCTTGGATACCCGTCAGATCAAAGCGGCAAGGGCTTATGCTTTTACAATAGGGGAACGCCAGATCGGCGTTTATAAATATGACAGTAACAACGAAAAACATAAGGAGAGACTGCTTCGCGTAGACGAAACCGGCTATTTCTATGTGGTGGGGATCCGTTACAATGCAATTCGCAACGGCTCTTATGTTCTCATAGATTTTGAGAAACACCCCCGGAAAAACGATATCGTCAACGCATTCAAAACTTTTTAAGAATCAGAAAGTTGTATATATTCTGACGAATTCCGGAAAAGGTCGTGAAGTCCGGAAAAAGGAAGAACGCGCATTGTTCAACGGATGGAATATCAACATCTGAGATGATTCTGAAAAAAGGTGTTTTGGGGAGAAAACTTTCCCCCGGTTTTGTTCAAGCGGGAGTTCCGGAACTCATTTCCGGTTTTGCGGTATTCACGCTTCGACAAAACAACCTTTTCAGAGCATCACGATGAAAGAGTTCCTTCTTCTTGAGACAGTGCAAAAAATGATTTGCAAACAAGTCCGGATTGCAAAAGGAACATCGTGAGACTGCCATTTATGTTGACTGGCAGGGTCTTTCTGTTTTTCGCATCCGGGAAAAGAAAGGATGTTGTAAATGACAACTGCCGCTCAGAAAAAGTATGTTTATCTCTTCGGAAAAGGTATCTCCGAAGGTCGCGCCGACATGAAGAACCTCCTCGGCGGAAAAGGTGCAAACCTCGCAGAAATGGCGATCCTCGGACTCCCTGTCCCTGCCGGTTTCACCATCACAACCGAATGCTGTGTTGATTACTTCAACAACGGAATGAAAATGCCGGAACAGCTCAAAAATGATGTCCCCGCTGCTCTCGCAGAAGTGGAAAAACTCATGGGCATGAAGTTCGGCGACCCCGAAAACCCGCTCCTCATCTCCTGCCGCTCCGGCGCACGTTCCAGTATGCCCGGTATGATGGAAACCGTTCTCAACGTCGGTCTCTCCTCCGTCACTATCCCCGGACTCATCAAGAAAACCGGTAACGAACGCTTCGTTTACGATGCTTACCGCCGTCTCATTATGATGTATTCCGACGTTGTGATGGAAAAGGCTGAAGGTTTGGAACCCGCCGCAGGAAAAGGCATCCGCAAGATCCTCGATGAAAAACTGGAAGATCTGAAGAAGGCAAAAGGCTATGCTTCCGACACCGACCTCTCTGTGGAAGATCTGAAAGCTCTCTGCGAAGAGTTCAAGACGATCATCAAGAATGAACTCGGAACGGAGTTCCCCGATGATGCAATGGCTCAGCTCAACGGCGGTATCGGCGCCGTCTTCAAAAGCTGGAACGGTAAAAAAGCTGTCGCTTACCGCAGAATCGAAGGCATTCCCGATGACTGGGGAACCGCTGTCAACGTGCAGTCCATGGTCTTCGGTAACATGGGCGACACCTCGGCAACCGGTGTTGCGTTCACCCGCGACCCCGCAACTGGCGACAATAAATTCTACGGCGAATGGCTCATCAATGCCCAGGGCGAAGACGTTGTGGCAGGTACCCGTACCCCCAACCCGCTGAACGATGACACCAAGAACGAACAGAACAAGCTGCTCCCCTCCATGCAGCAGCTCTATCCCGCTCTTTACAAACAGCTTGATACCATCCGCACCAACCTTGAACAGCACTATCACGATATGCTTGATATCGAGTTCACCATCCAGGAAGGCGTTCTTTACATGCTCCAGTGCCGCGTTGGAAAACGCACCGGCTGCGCAGCAGTCCACATGGCTCTGGATATGCTCTCCGAAGGTCTGATCGATGAAAAGACAGCTGTTACCCGCGTTGTTCCTGCCCAGCTTGATGAACTCCTTCACCCCATCCTTGATGCAAAAGCTGAAAAAGCTGCTGCCGACAAGCTCTTTGTGAAAGGTCTCCCCGCAGGTCCCGGCGGTGCTGTCGGTAAAATCGTCTTCACCTCCGAAGACTCCATGGCACTCTCTGCAAAAGGCATTGCAAACATCCTCGTCCGCGAAGAAACCAACCCCGAAGATGTGGAAGGTATGCGTTCCGCTGACGGTATCCTCACCTCCCGCGGCGGTATGACAAGCCACGCTGCTCTCGTTTGCCGCGGCTGGGGAAAATGCTGTATCGTCGGTGCCGGTGAACTGGTCATCAACGAAGAAGAAAAGACTGTTTCCGCCGGCGGCTACACCTTCAAGGAAGGCGATATCATCAGCTTGAACGGTTCCAAAGGTTATGCTTATGCAGGCGCGATCGACATGATGGATGCCAGCGACAATACCGATTTCCAGGCTTTCATGAAGCTGGTCGACAAGTTCCGTACCCTCGGGGTCCGCACCAATGCCGACACCGCTGAAGATGCAACTGTCGCCCGCAAGTTCGGCGCAGAAGGGATCGGTCTCTTCCGTATCGAACACATGTTCTACGGCAAGAACAGCGAAGCTCCTCTCTTTGCACTCCGCAAGATGATCCTCTGCAGCGAAAAAGAAGAACGCGTCGCAGCTCTTAATGAACTCTTCCCCATGATGAAGAAGAGTATCATCGCAACCTTCACCGCAATGAAGGGTCTGCCTGTGACCATCCGTCTGATGGACCCCCCTCTCCATGAATTCGTTCCCAAGGCTGCCGACAAGATCGCTCAGATCGCAGAAAGCCTGAAGATCTCCGTGGAAGAAGTGGAAAAACGCGCTGCGGCTCTCCACGAGTCCAACCCCATGATGGGACATCGCGGCTGCCGTCTGGGAGTCACCTTCCCCGAAATCACTGCTATGCAGGCACGGGCAATCTTTGAAGCCGGTGTCGAATGCGGCATCGAACCTGAAATCATGGTTCCCGTCACTTGCGACGGCAACGAACTGAAGGATCAGAAAGCTGTCATCAGCAAGGTCGCGGAAGAAGTCAAACAGGCTCTCAACCTCTCTGAACTCAAATATATGGTCGGTACTATGATCGAGATCCCCCGCGCTGCCATCCTCGCTGGACGCATGG
>SUVT01000070.1 GCA_015061845.1 Lentisphaerota bacterium | reverse complement strand
TTTCCCCTCCTCAAACTCCACCCCTTTTTTCCAAACCTTTTTGCGGCATTCCGATTTTTACGATGTAAAAATCGAAATGCCATCTTAAAGTTGAAATAGCAGAAGGATTTACCAACCTGTATGGGGATCAGCGCTAATAAAATTACCTTTTTCTGAAAAAACGATCGGGGCTGCTGTAAGATCATGATTTCTTACAGCAGCCCCGTTTTTTACAGTTTGGAAGAACTTATTTTTTCAGTTTGTTCAGGACATGCTGAACAACAGAAACCTGTTCTTCGGATGCTTTGTAGTTGTTTTCCAACTCTTCCACAGCTTCGTAGATCATAATACAGCCGGTTTTGTAATCCACACCGCCGATTTCGCAGATCAAACGGATCCCGCGGTCCATCAGCTTCTTGTTGGAAACATTCACCCAGCTCATCCAGTTGCTTGTGATGCGTCCGAGAACTGCCATGACACCGGTGGAAACGGTGTTCAGAACCAGTTTGACAGCCATGTGTCCCATGAGGTGCAAGGGGGATTCTTTCACAATGCAGGGAACGGAGAAATCTGCATCAGCGGAACCGCCGACAGCAAGATATTTTCTTGTGGCAAAAGGTGCTTTCACATTGGCGAAACCATCTTTCAGATCTGCCGGACAGGGAGCGTTACCGACGGTGATGAGAACAGCGGCATCGTTTCCGGTCACAGAACGGTCTTCGGGTCGTTCGCAGCCGACTTCAAATTTCAGAAGTTCGGTACTGCGGATCTTCGGAGGATTGCTGCAGATGTTTTCCGGGATGTTCATGTCAATATAATCTTTGACTTCCCATTCCAGACAGCGGAGTTTGCGGTTCATGCCGCGGAGCCAGGTTTCTTCCGTGGTGTAGAGGGGATTCTTCACGAAAGCCCAGGGACGGGGAGAGATATCATCATCGTTCTTGCGGAACGGCGGCAGCATGAATGTGGGAGAACGTTCCGTGGTATCGGTAAAGATATCCAGCAGATAGTCATTTGCGAAGTAGGTGATCAATCCTTTTTTGCGGTAGATATCCGCTTCAAAGGCGATGTAATCAGCAATACCTTTGACGGCTTCAGGGCTTTCCAGCTGGGCAAGAAGTGCGCCGAACTCAGCGGCATAATCGGTCTGGGGCTTTCCGGTCAGACGGCACATCATGGATTCCAGCGCACCTCCGGCAACGAGCTGTTCAGAGGTGGTTGCCTGCATACGGGTGGAGCCGGCAAGAGCCATGGGACCGCAGTGGAGATCCAGCACGCAGACACGGGGATCGCGGATGGCTTTGCGGGAACGTTCCAGATGTTCAGCCAGAAGATCTGCGGGGTTATTGAACATCAGGAAGACTTTTGCTCCGCGGTCAAGAGCTTCAAAGACGGAGCCGAGAACAGAAGAAGTCTCTCCGCCTTCGGTAATGGCAACCAGCATATCATCTGCGCCCATGCCCATTTCCTGAACCTGACGGCGACCGAAGACCTGATAATCTTCAAAGAATTCAACGGACTTGACAAGAGCATAATCGCCGCCGGTCATGATACTGAAGACCTGATTTGAATAAGCAGCTGCAGCAGGATCTTTTGCACAGCAATCACGCCACATGCACTCAAGAAGAATACTCAAACGGCCAGTTGCTCCGCAACCGGAGAAGACGACTTTTCCGCCGTTCCGCAGAACGTTTTCCCCTTCATCAACCAGTTTTTTGAACTCGACTGAAGCAAAAATCCGTTTCGCCATTTCCAGAACATTGCGGTCAACTTCCTGAAGATTGCGGACACCCGCTTCGCAGGAAGATGCAAACTTTTCATCCAACCCGCGGGTAATCGGACTGGACTGTTCCGTAGGAAGAAATCCAAGATGGAACTGTTTTTCATTCTCCATGAAGTCCATGGCTGCCTTGAGAGCTTTTTCACTCATGATCAAAATCCTTATATTAGCTTGGAATTATTCATTCCGGTTATTTCGTTTTTGCAGGAGTCTCCGGCGGAAGTGTATCTTTATTTTCCGGTTCCTGTTCCGTTTTTTTGCCGCCTTTCAGTACCGGCACCGGGTCATCAGGGAAAACGGAAAGCAATGGTTGAAGTTGTTCCACTTTTCCGGCATAATTTTCCTCGACCTTGCGGAAAAGTACTTTAACAAAAACAGGCATATAACTCATCGGTGTTTTTCCGATTTTTACTACCATAACACCATTGTGCATCATTACAGACTGGGGATCAGGGAACGCAGGCATCTTCTCAAATTCCGGATTGATGTTATACTGTGTAAAGGTGTCATTATCAACCAAAACGATTTTGTTCTGCATGAAGTAACTGAAATAGGTGGCATACCACTCATTTGTGTGAGTCATCTGAATATCGGGCCAGGCACCGACAAGCTCATGATATTTTCCCCATGCCCATGGATTGAAATGTTCCGGAGCAGAACCGACAAAAACAACTTTTGTCTTTCCACGCTTGTACTCAGGATGTGCCTCTATTCTATCAAGAACTCTGGTCATGAAAGAACGCACCATGTCTGCTTCAATTCTTTTCCGGATGTACAGATTATTTGCAGCCTGTACATTGGACCAGCTGATAGCCACAAAAAATACCACTGCAAGCGTCCGTACCAGGGTTTGATATTTTTTGATATTGAAGATCAAAATGATTGCTGCAGCATAAACCAGACAGGAGCTGTACAGCATCAATTCATGAGAGAAGCCTGCAAACAAACAGGCGATCTGCAGAGAGACAGGCAAGATAAATATGATAATAAACGCCATCAACCAGCGATGGAGCTTCCCGACACTCTTTCTTGTACAGTTGAAAAGAATGATCCCTGCTGTCACCAGAAGCATGATTTTTTCACAGGCCACAACCCCTTTGGAGTAATGTGTCGGAGATAAAATCAGGTTCTTTAATGTTGTAGAATAAATCTTTCCGAGGTTTTTCAGAATATCCATTACAGAGCGTATCTGTCCACCCAGAGAATTATATTTATCCGAGGAAAGTTCCACGCCATTGATGTACGGCACGACTTTCACCAGAACAAAATAAATGATTCCACCGCCTGCAACCATACCGAGGGCTGACAGACACCTCTTGAAAAAGAGCGGCCACGCATAACCTTTATTCAGCATAAGGAGAACTTCAAAAACAAGTAATGTCGTCACAACCGTCAAAAATGCCTGATACAATCCAAGTGAAATTGCTACCAGAGGCATTCCGATCAACCATCCTTTTTCCTTGAATTTCCATACATAAACAGCCAGAACTGCAATCAGCAAAGACATCATGTTCTGGTCAAGGTCGTGGAGATAAGTCGCTGACATCGCGATAAAGCTCATATTTACAGTCAGGCAGCCGCCTAAAAGTAAAATCTGCCATTTTGAGGTGATTTTGTAGGTCTTACAGAGAAGCCACAGTGTCAAAGCACACCAGACAAGAGAGAGAAAACCGATCATCCATGGAACAGTCAATGAACCGCGCATGATTCCGCGATAGAGCGGAACAATAACACGACCAGCCTGATATTTCCACTTCGTTCCGTAAATTCCTGCATCAAACTCTGTCAGAGAATCGTGATTCAACGCATGACTTGTAAACATATAACCGTGAGCAAGAAGCCCCCAAAGAAAAACACTGATAAAAGAGTATTTCAGGAGAGGGATCTCCACCATGATTTTATTACGCAACTGCAATAAAAATTCTGTTAACTTCTTATCAAAAGATTCAATCCGGGAAGACAACCCGCCAGATTGAGCGTTCTTATTTTCATTGGACATACTCTTTTCCCCTGTTTTTCAGTAACAATAACTTGAAAAAATGATCCGGTAAAAATTGCTGAATTGTTTGACTTACTATAGCACATTATTGAAATTTTTCAAATAACTTAATGCATAACTTGTTTGTGCAAAATCAACCTTTTTCAGAAAAAAGCATCATACTATTCTTGAAAATATGAAAAGTTGGTGTAAACTAAAAAGAAATTTGAAAAAATAATATACCTGCAAGGATAATTATATGATAAAAAAAATTGCTTTTCTGGAAAAAATGTTTTCCGGAACTTTATCCAGACCCAGATTTTGGAAGCTTCAACTGTTCTGGTGGCTAATCGTGGAAGGTGTCATTCTTCTTTCAACCATCCTTTTTGTCCTGTTTATTTTTTCAACACCGCTCTATACCCATATTTCTTCTGTTAATATGAGCCGGGCTCCTTTCAGTCAGGCTGGAAATTTTACTTTTTTCAGTCTGATCACACCTGTTATTCTTATCCTTCTTCTGATTCCTTTTATCGGAATGAACGTCCGCAGACTCCGGGATTCCGGAAGTTCTCTGCATTGGCTCTGGCTTCTGCTGCTGCCCGGAATCGGCTGGCTGGTTCTTCTGTACCCGCTATGCAAACCATCACGGGAGTTGCCCGGAAAAGATAATTCTGATTCAGCAGAAGCCTGATTCGCATATTTTTCAGTGATCTTCCGGTAAAATTCCCGGGAATTTCTATTTTTTCATTTGAAAAGAACAGGTTTATGATGTAACTTACAGAAATAACTTTCAGAATCGAGGATGTACGCTGTTATGAAAAAAATCTTATTCCTTCTTTTGATGCTTGCAGGACTTCAGGTTTTTGCACAAATCACCATCAACATAAAACCAAGCCATACAGATTTTATGAAATATGATGCCGTGCGGATTCGGGTTTATCTCAAAAACTACTCTTCCATGCCGATCGCTTTCGGACAAAATGAAAAAATCCGCGGAGATCTGGATTTCATCGTTTACCATAGAAACAGAAAACTTGTCAATAGATATCCTTCAAAAAAAACGATCCTCTCCGGCATTATTCTCAAACCGGGGGAAACCAGAACCATTACAATCAACCTTGCAAACTATTTCCCGTTGCAGGAACGGGGGGACTATACTGTAATGGCAATTCTGAAACACCCCAGATTTACAAAAAATTACCGTTCAAATGAAACCACATTCCGGGTCGGAGACGGAACGTTATACTGGACAAGAACCTTCGGGATCCCGGATTATACCGGAAGGACTTCTTACAAGGATAAGATCCAGCCCAGAACATATAACGTGAAAATTTTCAATAATGGCATCGCTCAGATCTATTTTCTGGTCATTGAGGACGATGATAAGGTCTATGCAGTCAAACGTCTCGGGTTCAATCTCGGTTCTGAATACCGTCCGGAATTGCTGGTCGATTCCACCGCAAGATTCCATGCAATGCTGCAAATCACTCCTAAAGTCTTTATCTACTACAGATATAATTTTGACGGTAAGCTGGAAAAAAGACAAGTCTACATGAGAACAACAACAAAGCCTCTGCTTCTGGTCAGTCCGGCGGACGGCTCTGTTATCGTGGATGGCGGACGTGTCGCTGTAAAAGATACCGACTATGAAGAAATCAAAGATCTTCCCTTCATGGATCACATCGAGGAAGAAGAGCCGAAGAAAGAGGGCTTTGGAACGTTTGAGGATCTCCGGGACGATAAATGATCCGGAGAACGCATCAACCGGGCAAGCCAAGGAGTTCCAAAGCTTCCCCGCACATGTGAAGCGAGCCGCACAACACGGTGATACCATTTTCTGCCGGAAGCTCCTGCAGACAGTTTGAAAGAGATTTCTCTTCCCATGGTGTCCCGGGAGCATATTTTTCCAGTAAAGCCCCAAGCTGACAGGGAGAACAAATCTCTCTGCCGGATCCGTCAAATGCAATGAAAACAACGTCTTCTGCCAATGGTGCAAAGGATGCAACCACCTCATCTGCATTCTTATCAGCAAAACAACCGGCAAGAAAATGGAACTTCTGACCGGGATAAAACTCTCTCAATGCCGATGCCAACGCTTGGATCCCTTCCGGATTGTGTGCTCCATCGATCAACAGCTTTTTTTCAGCTACATATTGAAAACGGGCACTCCATCGGGCATCCGCATAGCCGCTGAGAGCTTTGGAAAAATCAAAACCGAACTTTGCAGCAAGAAGTTTTAATGCAAAATATGCCGTTGAAGCATTGTTCCGCTGATAACTGCCCGGCAATCCGATGGAAATAGAATTCCCTTCCAGCTGAAGTTCCTGACATCGCTGTTCTGTATTGATCCTGTAATTTCCGGTATAAGCAGGAACAATGGTCAGTGGTGCATTTTTTTCTGCTGCACGCTGCTTGATCACAGTAACGGCTTCCTCCGGCATGGGACCGCAGACGACCGGCACGCCCTGTTTGATGATCCCGGCTTTTTCCCCCGCAACAGCTGCAAGTGTCGACCCGAGATAAGCGGTATGCTCAAGAGAGATTCCGGTAATAACAGAAACTTCCGGTATCACCACATTGGTCGCATCAAGCCGTCCGCCCATCCCGGTTTCCCATAAGACAAAATCAACTTTTTCTGCACGGAATATTTCCAATGCAATGGCTGTTGTGATCTCAAAATAAGTCGGAGAATTATTTTCTTCCCGCATTTGAAGAACAACTTTGCGGACAGTTTCAGCATGACGGATAAACGTTTCATCATCAACAGGCACACCATTGACCCGGAAACGTTCTGTCAGTTTTACCAGATGCGGCGAACTGTAAAAGCCTGTTTTGAACCCGGCTTTCCGTAAAGCAGACTCTGTCAGAGAACAAACAGATCCCTTCCCATTGCTGCCTGCGACATGAATAAAACGAAGGGCATCCTGAGGTCTGCCAAGCCGATCCAGAAACGCAGAAATCCGTTCCAATCCGAGTTTGATCGTAAAGAACCCGGTGGAATTCAACCACTCAACATCGTACTTCATAACTTACTGCAGGGGTGACCAGTCAGGGAGTGTGCATTTTGATTTTCCGCCAACGATCTGACGGCTTTTTCCGGACCAGGTATCAACGATATACAGCCCTCCGCGATAGGAACAGACAATATGCCGGTTATCAGGTGCCCAGGAGGGACTTTCCCAGTCGCCCCCCTGATTGATGATCTGACCGACCTTCTGACGGGGAGTTTTTGCTGCAACGCCATCAGGATCCGCGACAAAAACGGAAAAGTTTCCGGCGCGCCCTGCATAGGTGATCTTTCCATCTTTGCTCCATGACGGAGAAACACTTTCACTGGCAAAGCTGCCCGGAACTCTGGTTGCTCTCCCACCATTCACAGAGATGATATAAAGACGGGGTCTTCCGGTACCGGAGTCTGAAACATAACAAATTTTTGTTCCGTCAGGAGACCAGCAGGGAGAAGCTTCCACAGCTTTATCTCTTGTCAAACGCCGCAGTGTTCCACCATTGAGAGGACGGACGTAAAGATCGACCTGATTATCTTTGCTGAGAACCAATGCCACATGAGAACCATCCGGAGAGATAGCTCCGCCGGCATTCAAACCTCTGAATTTAGCCAGCTGACGTGCTTTTCCGCTCTGAACGTCATGCTGCATCAACACTGTAAATGCTTTCCCGATGTAGCTGTAAACGATAGATTTTCCGTTGGGAGCCCAAACCGGATCAAGAGAAAGTCCCCGGTTATAGGTTATCCGTTTGAAATTTCTTCCATCGTAATCACAAATGTAAATTTCTTTCTGCAAAGGGGAAATTTCAGCAGAAAATGCTATTTTTGAACTGCAGATACCATCTACTTTATAAATATACTTGAGAAGTGCATCCACTGCTTTATGAGATGCCTCTGCCGGTGTTGCTCCACTGACTCTGACACTTGTAATCTTGGCTCCGGCACCATCTGAAAAAAGAACCAGCTCCAATGTATTTCCGGAGGAAGAGCCTGTTACAATAAAGTTGGCAACGCCCTTGGACTGAATATCAAACCAGCCGCAATTCTGCAAATCCCGTGCGACCTGCTGACGCATCTCATTGCTTCCGGAAAAACGCTGAAAAACGAGAGTATCATCCCCCTTTTTTCCGGAAATAGAAACTTCCACCTGAGCAGAAGCAATAGCAGAAAAACAAAAAATTGCGGCAAACAAAAGAATTTTTTTCATATCAGCAACCCCTTTCTTAAATTAACAGTCTGAACATTGCACAATAACACGGCTTTCTGTAATTTCAAGCCTGTTTTGAAAAAAACATTCAGAAAAAATAAGAGAAAAAACACACCGTTATCCAATAAACCTTGATACCGGAGTTACTTCTTTTCAAGTTTTTCCATCATAGAATCAATATCTGCCTGTTTTATACTCGGAAATCTTCTTCGTACCCCTACCTCAAAACCGGGGTCGCCATATCGATATCCTGTATAAAAATACAAACGATTATTCACCAAAGCAATGGAACCTTTGTCAATCGAATCCGTGATCTCCCGAAAAGCTTCCATTTCTGTGATAACCAATCTCAACCGGATCCCTTCATACAAGTTCTTTCTGGAAGCCGCAAAAAGGAAGCGTTTATCAAAGCGTTCTTTGAAATCCGGGGAATAATACTCTGCCCCGAAAAAGAAACGACACCATCTGTGAACCTCCGGCAAAGATAATTTTTCCAGTTCTTTCATCAGAGGTGGAATTTCTGCAAGTTCCAAAGCCTCAATTCTTGCTGTAATTCGCAAATTCACATTGGATAAGCTCGGAACAGATTCAAACTTTTCTTTCAAAAGCTCTTGAAAGTCCGGAGAGGTGAAAACGACACCGACATGCTTTATCGTCCAGGCTTCAATTTCTGCTCTTGACATTTTTTCGATCTGCTCGAAAAAGGAAGAAAGAAGATACTCTTTTTCTTCAATTTCCCGACGGTTCTGAACATTCTTCCGCCAGTTTCTCTTTGCAGATTTCTTCCGCCAGACCTTCAGTTCTTTAGAAAGGATCTGCTTCTCATCGCTGTTCAAATCCTTGTCTGTAATATAACAGGAACCTCCGGAATGTTTGATACGGATCCCGCGCCAATTGATCGTTGACGTAATCTCAACATTTTTATATTTTCCGAGCTGATCAAATCTTTTGACTTCTGCACTGACCGATAATACAAAGACAAGTAAAGAAAAAACAGATATAAATTTTTTCATTCTGAAAACCTTTCTGTCAGTCTACAGCACGACGCTGATTACAATGCAGGGGGAGCATCTCCACCGGCATCTCCACCGGCATCTCCACCGGCATCTCCACCGGCCGCTTCTTCCTTACAAGAAGAACAGATCTTTTCTTTGTTATCTTTATCTTTTTCATCAATCAAAGCCTTATCACACTTGGTACAGACTTTCGGCTTACATTTTGCGCCATATCCACCAGGCTTCAAGGATTTTTCTTTCTTGCAGAAACAACAAGTTGATTCTTCAGTCATTTTTTTCTTCAAAGCAGCAATAAAGGCATTCCGGGCGTTCTTGGGAACCCACTGATATCTGACACGGAGATTTTCTGAAAAACTGGGATGTATGCTGTTCTTATATCTGTAGGGCACACCGATTTTTCTTTTCAACAATCCATCTGCAGCAGACAACATTCCGTCCATACACTTTGCTTTCAAATCATTGAAATCTTTTGTATCCAATGCGATCAAACGTTTTTCACATGCACTCCAAGCCTGCTTGTTGTTTCTTGCAAAATGATAGGTCGTAAAAAATTTCAATTTAAAGTCGTTCTTATAGGGAGTGGTCTCAATATTACGCTGACACCAGTTAGTGATTGCCTTGATATCCATTTTAGGGAGCTGTTTCATAAATGCAGCAAGTTCTGCTTCCTGAGCAGCTTTATTTTTCTTCTGAGCTCCACGGCGGATGTTATATTTTTCCAATTTTTCACGCCAGATCTTCAACTCTTCTTCCAGAAGGTTCTGTTCGTTTTTGGAAAGATGCTTATCTGTGATATAACAGCTGCCCTTGGAATGTTTGATACGGATTCCAAGCCGGGTAATATTCACAACCTGAACATTCGTATATCTGCCAAGCTTTTCAAAGGTTTTACCCTCAGCAAAAACAGCAGCGACCATGAAAGTCAGCAAACAAAAACATAAAAATTTCTTCATCTGATACCTCCTGCAGATAATAATGTTCTGAAAAATCAGCTTATATTTGTTAAACGTTTACAAGGATAATATATTCCCATTTCCCCGTTTGTCAAAGAAAAAAAACTTAAATTTTATTTATTTTTGTTTTTTCTCTTGAAATTTCCCGTATGCTTTCTCCGCAACATGTCCCGCTGATCCCGGCGTTCTGCCAAACCACGGTTCACTTCTATGGGATTTCCATCCGGATCAAGACCGGAACAATACATGGCACATCCCATCGTCATGGGCAGTGGAATATAGTCCTGTACCTGCCGGGGATCCCAGTGATTTTTTACAAGAAAATCATCCACGACTTTCATCTGTTTCCGGGTACAGCCTGGAAAATTGGAAATGAAATAGGGATCCATATACTGTTTTTTTCCGGTCTGGCGGTTCACTCTGTCAAAAATTTCACGGAACCGTTCCATCTCGCCCGGTTTTCCTTTCCGCATCAACCGCAGGACTTCCGGATCAAGATGCTCCGGGGCAACGCCCAAATGTCCGGGCGTATGATCACGGATCACTTTCTCCGTCAATTTCTGCTGAACCAGAGCCAGATCCAAACGCTGTCCGGAGTTCAAAAGGATCTTTTTCACGCCATCCATTTTGGAAAGGCGGTTCAACAACTCAAGAAGAGGTTTCTCGTCTGCGTGATAATTCGGACAGAAATTCGGGAAAAGGCAGGAGACCCGTTTGCATTTTTTGCATTTTTCAGGATCGCGCGGTCCATGCTGATAAATATTTCCCGCTGCACCGCCGATATCGGTGATCACGCCTTTGAAAAACGGCTGACGGCGTAATTTTTCAACGCTTTTGACAATATTTTCAATACTCCGGGAGATCAGATGATGTCCATGATGGACCATGATTCCGCAAAAGGCACAGCCCCCCGGGCACCCGCGCACAGCAGGCAGAGAACATTTCACGATGTCCCAGGCGGGAATGATTTCTTTGTAGGACCAGTGCTGCAAACCGGTAAACGGTAAATCACAAACCCGGTCATACTGTTCCGTTGTCATGGGATATTCCGGCGGTTCAATGACCAGCAGTCTGCCGTTTGTCCACTGAACAAGCCGTTTTCCGTTCCACGGATTCATTTCACGTTCAATGATCTTCGTCAGTTCCATGATAGCGGCTTTATCGGAACAGATATCTTCATAGGAAGGAAGCACGACACAGGACTCATCGATCACAAATGCCTGACTTTCCTTTCCGCCAAGATAACGGCAGGTTCCGCGGATCCCTTCCAGAGAATCGCCGTTTTTCAGCCGCTTGAACACTTCCGGTACAGAGAGTTCCCCCATCCCGTAACAAAGCAGGTTTGCTTTGGAATCCACGAGGATGGACGGTCGCATTTTGTCCTGCCAGTAATCGTAATGGGCAACACGCCGCAAGCTGGCTTCCACACCGCCGGCGATTACCGGGATCCCGGGAAACGCCTGCCGTGCCAGCTGGGAATAAACAACTGTTGAATGCGGCGGACACAAGCCGGGTTTTCCACCGGGTGCATACATATCTTCATGCCGCAGCCGCCGTCCGGCAGTGTAAAGTTTGACCATGGAATCCATATTTCCACTGGTAACAGCGCATCCGATACGGGGACGTCCGAAGGTTTTGAGGCATTCCGGATTTTTCCAGTCAGGCTGGGCACAGTACCCTACCCTGAAACCGGCATCAAGCAAGATCCGGGCAATAATGGGAGGTCCGAATGTCGGATGATCCACATAGGCATCGCCGGATATCAGGAGAATATCGATCTCCTCCCACTTCCGGGCTTTCATCTCTTCCACTGTCATGGGGACAAACGCTGTCAATTCTTCTCTGGATGGCATGATTTGTCTCCTTTACGCAAAAATCGATATTATTGTCACGTTATCATGTGCGCCTTTACGCAACGTCTTCGTAATCAAATGTTCAACACACTGAATAGGATCATAGCAGGCATCCATCTCCTGACAGATTTCTTCGTCAGGAATGTGAAGCGTAAGCCCATCTGAACAAAGAAGATAGCAATCTCCCGGTTGATGATCGACCACCCGGAATTGCGGAACAACAAATTCAGAAACTCCGATCGCCCGGGTGATGGTATGACAGAACGGGGAATCTTTCGCCTCCTCCCAGGTCAGCTCCCCCCGTGCAACAGCCTCGGCAACCGGGGTATGATCTGTTGAAAGCAAACACAGCTGGTGATCACGCAAACGGTAAACCCGGCTGTCTCCGACATTGACGACGACAGCATAGCGGTCCGCAAACTGTATCGCCGCCAGTGTTGTACCCATGTGAGTATTATTCTGCACGGACGTTCTGTAAATCAATTCATTCGCTTCCATCACGGCATGAAGCAGAAAATCCTGTGCATTTTCCCAGGTGGTATCTGTATATTTTCCGGAAAATCGACGCCATGATTTGATCAGAGTAGCGATACAGGCAGAAGAAGCGACCTCTCCATGCTGACTCCCGCCGATCCCATCAGCAACCACTGCGAGGGAAAGATAACCATCCGGTTTTGTACAGCAGGCAAAAGAATCTTCATTATGAGACCGCACCACACCGGCAACAGAATCTCCGGCGATATTGTCTGCGTTCACTTCGTACAGATCCAGTTTTTTGCGTTTTGGTTTGATGGCAACCTCATTACGCAATGCAGCCAAATCAATGGTCTGCGTTATTTCACTGTCCGGAACTTCCATAATTCTCACCTGTGGGGGAATGTCACATCCGCAATATCCTGAGTTCCGGTCAAAACCATTACAAGACGGTCAAAGCCGATGGCACATCCTGCAGAATCCGGGATCCCTGCCCGGATCGCTTTCAGAAACTCCACCGGCTGCGGGTATTCCGTCAATCCGCAAAGTTTCCGTTTCTCTGCATATTCGCCAAACCGTTTGATCTGTTCTTCCGCATCCACCAGTTCGCCATAGGCATTGCCAAGTTCGATTCCGTTATAGTAAACTTCCCAGCGTTCCGCAAGAGTCGGATCTTCCGCTTTTTTCCGGGCAAACGCACCGAAGCGGACAGGATAATCGATAAGAACGCATGGAATATTCTGCGGCAGAGAGGGTTCCACTTTTTCTACAAGAACCTGTTCAAAAAGAGATTCTGTTTCCGCACATTTATCGGCATCTTCTCCGGCAAATTTCCGGAATGCTTCGCGGACAGAGATGATTTCCCATTCCGGATGGGGATTGAAAATTTTTTCCGGAACATTCAAAGCGGTTGCCAGATGCCGGAACAACCCTTTGGTAAACTCCAGCAGCTCCATATAGTCTGTATGAGCCATGTACCATTCCAGCATGGTAAACTCACACCGGTGCCGTCTGCCGTGTTCATCTGCCCGGAAACAGGGGGATAATTCGTAAATGCGTTCCATACCGGCTGCGAGGAGCCGTTTCATTTCCAGTTCGGGGGAGGAACGCAAAAAAGCCCCTGTCGTCAAACGCGGTGCTTCGATATATTCTTCGATTGCGGGAGCATCAATGACAACGGGGGTTTCCACCTCGGCGAACCCGTGCTGATGATAATATGCACGGGTTTCGCGGAGAACTTCCGAACGGAAGAGGAGTGCTTTACAAAGGGACTCCTGATCAGCCTTTGCTGACACGTTCAGCATAGTCACCTGTACGGGTATCGATCTTGATGGTGTCGCCGACGTTGATGAAGAGGGGAACCATCAGTTCATAACCGTTATCGACCTTTGCGGGCTTCATAACGTTGGAAGAAGCTGTATCACCGCGAGCGCCGGGTTCGGTTTCGGTGACTTCACGGATCAGCCATGTGGGCAGGTTGATATCAATGGGAGAACCATTGAAGAAGAGAGCTGTGCAAAGTGCATCGGGTTCCAGGAACCAGACTTTTTTGCCAAGCTGTTCTGCTGTGATGCGGATTTCATCATAGGTTTCGGAATCGCTGAACACATATTCATCGCCTTCGTTGTAGATGTAATGCATTTCGCGTTCTTCAAGGTTGGGTTCGTCGACTTTATCGACAGGACGGAAGGTTCTGTCCATACCTGCGCCGGTCATGAGGTTTTTCAGACGGCAGCGGTAGAGAGCGGTTCCCTTACCGGGTTTGCAGAATTCAAATTCGGTGATAACCCAGGGCTGACCGTCGATTTCGATTTTCAGTCCTTTTTTCAGATCTGATGCACTGTACATGTTTTTTATCCTTGGTTTAATGTTTTGGTTTACTATAATAAAACCTCTTAATATAGCACGTTTCCAAAGTTTTTCAAGTTTTTCCGGAAAGAAAATATGGACATCGCACAAGGTGTTTTGTACTGTAGATATCTCTTTTCAGTTTTTTCCTCTCTGTTACAGAAAATTTACGCTTGATTTTTTTATTTTTACTATTATATTTCTGCTGAAATATCAGTTTCAACTGAATTTTTACAACTTCAAAAATAAAGGAAACATATCATGTACTTTCCTCTGAACGAAAAACAGCAGAGTTGGGCAGATTCCGTTCTGGACTCCCTGACAATGGAAGAAAAAGTCTTGCAGCTGATCCACCCTTACGACCACAGATACAGCGAATCTGAATGGATCGAACTCATTGAAAAATATCCCCTGGGGAGCGTTTTCGCAACCAGAAGAGACCTTGCTGATATGAAAAAGATCAACAGCGTGATCCAGAAACACAGCAAAGTTCCCGTTCTCATCTCCGCTGACATGGAAAACGGAACCAACTTCATCAAGGACACCGGTTTGGAATTTCCTGCTCAGATGGGGCTTGCCGCCAGCGGCATCAAAAATGCAGCTTATCAGATGGGAAGAATCACCGCCCGCATGAGCCGCGCCGCCGGGGTACATTGGACCTTTTCCCCTGTGATCGACCTCAACCTGAACCCGGAAAATCCCGTTACCAATATCCGTTCTCTCGGTGATGATCCCGATAAGACCATCCCCATGTTTGAAGATATCATCCGCGGTCTGCAGGAAGATGATCTCATGGCTGCTGCCTGCAAGCACTTCCCCGGCGATGGTGTGGATGACCGTGACCAGCACATGCTTGTCAGCGCAAACCTCCTTCCCTTCGACCAGTGGATGGAACTCTACGGAAGAGTCTGGAAAGCCGCGATCAAAGCCGGTACAAGATCCGTCATGTGCGGTCATATCGCCCTCCCCGATTATCAGGGAATGGGTGATGATATCGACCACGCCCTCCCCGCAACGCTCTCCAAAAAGCTCATGACCGATCTCCTGAGAAATGAACTCGGATTCCAGGGGGTCATCGTTTCTGATGCTTATCCAATGATCGGTTTCACCTGCATGTTCCCCGAACACGAACTGGCTTGGAGAAATATCGAAGCCGGTTCCGACTCCGTTCTCTTCTCCGAACCCGAAAGAGACTTCAAGTTCATGATGGATGCCCTGAAAGCCGGAAAACTTTCCGAAGAACGGGTCGAAACAGCTGCCCGCAGAATCATTGAAATGAAAGCATCTCTGAACCTCTTTGAAGATGCTTTCGGACCTGATCCGGAAAAGGAAGAATACGATAAAGCCCGCAGTCTGATCTCTGAAATCTCCGAAAAATCCGTGACCATCCTCCGTCCCTGCGGACTGAAACAGCTTCCTCTCAATAAGGAAAAGGATAAAAAGATCCTGACCGTTTCCCTGATCCGCAATGACAATGCGATCCGTTTTGTAGATCTGGAAGAAGTCGACCACGAACTGAGACAGCGCGGTTTTATTGTTGATCACATGACCAACCCCAGCGATAAACAGCTCCGGGATGCAACAAAGATTTACGATAAGATATTCATCAACCTGACAGTCTGCAATCACGCTTCTCTGCAGCTGCGTCTCTCCGGTCGTCCGGCAAGTGCCTTCTGGCACAGTTTCTTCATGGAAGCTCCGGAAAAGATCATCTACACCAGCTTCGGTTCTCCCTATGTTCTGTATGACCATCCGTACTTTGAAAACTGTACCTGCGTTTACGGTACGTACCCGGTCTGTCAGCGGAGTGCGGTCCGTTACTGGTGCGGCGAGATCGAGGCTGACGGTGTGCTGCCTGTCCGTCCGCACAAACCGCAAGTCAAACGCTGGGATATCTGAAAGGGTTGAACCATGAGCGCATGCAAAATGGCAGAGATGTCTCTGGATGATGTCCGCAATTATCTGAAGACGAACCAGACGATCATTTTCCCCTATGGCGTTGTGGAACAGCACGGGCATCACCTGCCCCTTTCCACAGATATCCATAATGCGGAAATGCTTTCAGAATTGATTGCCGAAGGGCTGGGGTGCATGATCGCCCCTACCCTGAACTACTGTTTTTCCGGCGGAATGCTCCCCGGAACAATCAACGTCAAACCAAACCATTTTTCTGCGGTCGTGACAGACATCATGGAGTCTCTGACGGTTCAGGGGTTCCGGAACATCATCATCGTTCCCGGACATGGCGGCAGTGAAAGTCTGGAAAATCTCCGGGAATCCCTGCGGATCGCCAAATGGATGAATCCCTATCTTCATCAGACAAATATCTTCCTGATCACCTTTGAAGATTACTCTCCGCTGGCACATCATGCAGTGTTTGAGGATCATGACTTTCATTCCGGGAAACTGGAAACGTCCATGATGCTCGCTTACCGTCCGGATCTTGTTCACATGGAAAAAATCGCCATGGATCCCCCGGAAGTTGCGGAACGGCTGCGGGAAGATCCTGATTCCTATCAGGCAAGGGTCTTCCGCACAAAAATGCCGGAAGAGATCGCCACGACTTCCCAGCGGGCAGATGTCAATGTAGGAGTCATGGGACATCCGGAAGATGCCGATGCCGAGTTTGGCAAAGCGGTTCTTCAGGAAGTCCGGGAAAACCTGATCCCAGCCCTGAAAGAGGCGTTGAATTTGTGAGATAATCAATCAAGCCCCGGTACAAGCCGGGGTTCTTTGCATAGTTTCTTCCATTTCTCATAGTCGTATGCGACCGGAACAAAGGGCGGTAGATCATCGGTTTCAGGAACCATTTCCCCGGTTGCTGTATTGATCCGTGTGGTTTTATCCGTTTCACAAACGCGCAGCCAGCTCAAATCGGCATTGGCTTCGATATTCAGCCAGAAAATCCCGGCACGGTCTTTCCGATAGAACCGTCTGACCCGTTTGAAACGATGACGGAGGATTTGTCCTTCACTGACTGAAAATATGATCAGATTGATATCATAATCGTCCATATTGCACTTTTTTTTCTCATAAGTGATCCATCTGTCACTGTTTGGCACAGGCAGGGCGACGGAAACATTCGTATGAGCAAGACTCGGGAAATGTTCCATTGCATCAATGGGCTTTTCCATCCGGTTAGTCAGCACGGCATAACGGGAATAGCTGAGATAAGAAGTCCGCACGATTTCCGGCAATCCGAAAACGAGAACATTCAGCTTTTTATCCCGGTTGACGATCTGTTCGCAAACATTTCCGTTGGCATCGGTGCGCGCCCCGATCACTTTTTCTGAAGCCGTTTCGGTACTGTACGGGATCATACATCCGGTCAGCAGCAACATCCAAGCTGCACTTATCAAAGCGGAAATGGATTTCTTACCGTTGGAACCAATCATTTTTCGACCTCTGTTTATATTCATATAATAATTTAGACCATCTGAAATGTTTTTTCAAATCAGTATAAATTTTTTTCAAAAAAATATCTTCCGGCATTTGTTTTTTTTGCATTTCGGGTTTAAATTAATAGATCAAAATTTTCCAACAGCCAACATGGGAGTATAGGAAAAATGCGTCAGACAGAACAAACAGTCGTAATCGTTAATTGCGGTTATCCGGATGTACAGAAACTTGCAAGAAAAATCCGTGATCACCATATTTACACCATGGTGATGCCCTTCACCGTTCCTACTGAAAGACTTCTGCAGGAAAAACCCGTCGGTTTGGTTTTTGCAGGATCTGAAGTCTCTGATCTGGCCAAGGCTGAATTACCGCGTCTTGCAAATGCAGGAGTTCCCGCTTATGCAGCCGGTGACGTCTCTGCTTTCCTCCCCGGCGTTCCCGCCGGTAAGCTGGATGATGTGGAAAAAATCCTTGATTTCTGCAAAACCACCTGCGGATGTACCGGAGCATGGACTCTCGACACCTTCGTTGATGATGCGGTCCGTGAAATCCGGGAACTCGTCGGAAACGAAAAAGTCGTCCTCGGTCTCTCCGGCGGTGTCGACTCCTCCGTGGTCGCAGCTCTGCTTCACAAGGCAATCGGTGATCAGCTGACCTGCGTGTTCGTCAACCATGGTCTCCTCCGCAAAAATGAAGCTGAAATGGTTCAGAAACTCTTTGTCGGACACTTCAAGATGAATCTGAAGTATGTGGATGCTTCCGACCGGTTCCTGGATAAACTGGCAGGTGTTGCCGATCCGGAACAGAAACGCAAGATCATCGGAAAAGAATTTATCGAAGTCTTTGCGGAAGCTGCCCGCGAAACCAATGCAACCTTCCTCGGACAGGGTACCATTTATCCCGATATCCTTGAAAGCATCTCTTTCGATGGAAAACCCGAAGGCGTGATCAAGAGCCACCACAACGTTGGCGGTCTTCCCCCGGATCTCAAATTCAAACTTGTCGAACCCGTAGAACGTCTCTTCAAAGATGAAGTCCGTCAGGTCGGTAAAATGCTCGGTCTCCCCAGCGAACTGCTCGACCGTCATCCCTTCCCCGGACCCTCTCTTGGTGTCCGTCACGTCGGACCGATCGCACGTCCCACCCTGAAAATGCTTCAGGAAGCCGATGCAATCGTCACCGAAGAACTCATCAATGCCGGATGGTATCACAAAACATGGCAGACCTTTGCAATCTTCGTCCCTGTCAAAACAGTCGGGATCAAAGACGGCAAACGTTCCTATGACAATGTGATCGCGATCCGCTCCATCAACAGTGTGGATGCCGTGACAGCAGACGTCGTGGAACTCCCCTGGGAACTTCTCTTCAAGATGTCCACCAGAATCGTGAAAGAAGTTGAAGGCATCAACCGTGTTGTTTATGACATCACCGGCAAACCGCCTGCAACCATCGAATGGGAATAATCCCCCGTTAATGACAGAAGGCTGCCGCAATGGCAGCCTTTTTTTGTGTTCAAACCAAAGAAGAACGGGGAGACAAAAGAAAAACTTTTGAGGAAAGTTTTTCTCTTTTCTCCCCCTGCCCCTCTTTTCGTTTTACAAACCTTTTTGCGGCATTCCGATTTTTGCGCCGCAAAAATCAAAATGCCATTGAGGTAATTTCAAAAGTCCGGCAAAATTTGGCTGAAAAAAGATTGTTGATGAGTTGGAAATGGTAGTTTGAGCGTGGCTACCCACAGGGTAACCACCGAAA
>SUVT01000069.1 GCA_015061845.1 Lentisphaerota bacterium | reverse complement strand
TGCGCGCGCAGGCCGCGCTTCCGGGCAGCTACCCCTTTGAGGATTGGACGCAGTGGGGCGGCAAGGCTTCCATGCCGCTCAAGGAAGGCACGGGCTTTTTCAGCCGCATCAAAAAGGACGGCCGCTGGTATCTGACAGACCCGAG
Organism: Lentisphaerota bacterium; assembly: GCA_015061845.1. Classification (GTDB taxonomy): domain Bacteria; phylum Verrucomicrobiota; class Lentisphaeria; order Victivallales; family UBA1829; genus SIG79. The sequence continues at coordinate 19,299 of SUVT01000069.1, read as the reverse complement.
CGGCTGCGCGTTTTACAGCGTGGGTCCGGACTGCGTTGGCGTGAGCTGCGACGGCAGGATCGACGGGCTCGAAAAGCTGCTGGAATGGGTGCCGGACGATCCGGGGCGATGGAACGTTTTCCCCAACCGATATTGATCGTTTTCTCCATTTTTTCTTCTCCTTCGCTTAAGGATTTTTATTTTACCTTATTAAGCATGTTCAGGGTTTCGTTTACAAGTTCCTGTCCGCCTTTGGGGGAGACCTGATTGCAGTAAGGTGTTGCGCTGTAACCTTTGTTGCGGACACCCTGCTCCGTTGCAAGATAGCTGCCAATGCCGTTGACATCTGTAACCAGCTGAACGATAAAGGTCTGCTCAAAAGGACTGCGTGCCTGAATCCGGTGCTGATAATCCAAATAAAGCTCAAACCGGTTGGTGGCAAATGCAATATTGCCGAATTTCACCACATGGATATCAGTGGTAATGCCGGGTTCCTTATCCTGAATTTCATACCGGGCAAGCAGACCTGCAATTCTGCCTCTGCGGCTGCGGAGACGGCTGTTGTACATCAGCTGTTCCAGAGGATCGCCGCCCTCTTTATATTTCATCTTCATGACTGCAGCATGATTTTTCTTTTCCTGATCGATCAATGCTTTGGGGAACATTCTTCTGGAAAGGTTTACGGTTTTGACATCATGCTTCAGCTCAACAGCACTCTTTTTATCTTTACCAGCCCATGAGAGAACTTCATCGAAAGCTGTGGTGATGCGGCTTGCGATATCGACCGCACGCATCAGCTCAAGGATATCAAATTCGACCTGACGGCGAACCTGTTCGGGTGTCCAATTTTTGAAGTTCGGATTTACCATCGGGTTCTTCATGTAGGCTTCGATCTGATCTTTGTACTTCAGAGCATAACGGCGTTTTTCCGCGGCATTGTAGTGAAGCTGGCGGGGAGAAAGGTCCCCTGCGGCAGCAGACTGACCGATCACACCGATATCGCCATACTTCTTCTGAAGATCAGCACGGACATAATGCCAGAAGCTGGCGTAAAGCATCCAGACATGTTCACTGGTCTGAGCCGGACAGGGCACATTGATCACAGCTCCGGTAAGTTTTCCTTTGGCATCAAAGGTGTACATCAGGTTGATAAAGGCATCGGTTCCGGCTTCATAGCGGTCAAAATCTTTATCATTGGTATTGCCGTACATCTTGGCATGACCGTTCATGGCAAGTCCGGGGACATAATTCTTTTCCTGTTTGCCCTTGTCTACCATGTAGACGACACGGCGGCTGTGACCGGTTGTGGCAAAGCCGTAACCGTAAGCGATTGAACCGGGAGCGCGTTTTGCCCAGGCTTCTTTCACGGCTTCGGCGACCTGCCGGGCGAGCCATGCCTGCATTTCTTCCGTCGGAGTCACTTTCAGCTGACGCGGGTAGTCTGACGGAATAACATTGGAAGAAGGACCTGCATGAGTGTGAGAGGCATTGAGGATAATCTTTTCCACTGGAATGCCGGGAGCTTCTTTCTTCAGGATCGCATGAACTTTCTTCAAAGTATCAGCGGAAAAAGAAACAATATCCAGAGAAACAAAGATCACGCTGTCTTTCTGAGTGCTGATCGCTAAAGCGCTGGCGAGAACCGGGGTGTACTGTCCCTGGGAAATGCGGAGGTAGAACTGTCCCGTGATAGGGACAGGTCCTTCCTTTGCGATGGAACGTTTTGCCCAGCCGATCTTCAATGTATTGGGAGAGTCTGCTTCTGCTGTCTGAAAAGTAGAACAGGCTGTCATGCAAACTGCCACCGCAGCAAATGTTATAGCTGTTAAAAACTTCTTCATGCGTTCTTCCTCCGTTCTTCGAGAATTGCGGCGATACGGTCGGGATCGATCTGGTCGATGTTTTCAAAGACTTTTCTGATGCCCTGATTGACTTTTTCTGTGATATCCAGACCGTTGGGAGCACGGAGCGTCTGAACGATGGAAATGTGCTTGCGGCTGTATTCCAGAGCGTTGGGGAATTTTTCCAGACTGTAATCCACACCTTCGTCTGCGCCGGGGATGCTCCAGGGATAGCCCTGTCCATAAGCATTCTTGGCTGCAAAAACAGTCATTTCAGGCAGGATGAAACGCTGCCAGACACTTGCAACGATTCCTTCGTCACGGAGTGCTGCGGCGACGGCATCGCGCAATTTGACCTGCTGAACGGGATCTGTGATTCCGAGTTTTGCAAAGTCAAGACGGAGGTTGAAGTTGTACCAGTTATGGGTTGCATATTCCGGTTCATAGGGAAGCAGAAGGTTCGGAGTTCCCTGAAGAGCCTTCAGCAGATATTCGCCGTTTTCACGGAGAGTCTTGAAGTAGAAATCATACTTGGCAAGCTGGGAACGGGCGTATGCAGCGGTGAGTTCGTTGTTGCGGTACATCCAACCGAGGGCGTAAGCATGATAGTCACGGCTCTGTTCCGGACGGGAGGTTTCACCGAAACTCCAGAGTTTTGCAGCATTGTCAAAGATCTCCTGACTGTCAGTGACGAACATACCGCCTTCGCCGCAGCTCAAGCACTTGTTCTGGTTGAAGCTGAATGCTGCGCAGTCGCCGAGAGTACCGGCTTTGCGGCCCTTGTACATTGCGCCGTGTGCCTGACAGGCATCTTCGATCACTTTCAGACCATGCTTTTTGGCAATGGCATTGATCTTGTCCATATCGTTGCAAAGACCGTGGAGCTGAACAACGATGATCGCTTTTGTGCGGGGTGTGATGGCTGCTTCGATCTTATCGGGATCCATCAGGAAGGTTTCGGGATCGATATCAACGAAGATAGGAATTGCATCGTGGTGGAGGATACAGGTTGCACTGGAGCTCCAGCTGTATGCTGTAACGAGAACATGATCCCCTGCCCCGATTCCGCAGCCCACAAGACACATGTGCAGTGCAGCTGTTCCGGAGTTGGTGAACAATGCAAACTTGTTGCCGTTCCATGCAGAGAATTCTTCTTCCAGCTTCAGGTTGTGTGTTCCGCGGGACTGAACTTTGCTGTAAAGCGCATCCAGCACCATCTTTTCATCAGATTTGTCCACCGGGGGCCAGCTGACGACTTCGTTCACGTTTACTGCAGGGGTTCCGCCATAGATAGCAAGTTTTTCACTCATGTTCGTTTTCCTTTCCATTTTTTTAGGGTTGAACATTTGGTTTCTGCGATTTAATATATCGGTCATTTTTCAGAAATCAACATCTTTTCAATAGTAAAATTTTGCGAATTATATAATTTTTATGTCTTACTGTTTTTTTCTTTTTCTTTCCGTTGAAACTTGTTGCGATTTCTTCATGTAAAACTTTTGCAACAGATTGATTTATAACATAATGCAAAATATTTTATTAAAAAACAACAAAAAAAATAAATCTGTTTTTTTCTGCATCAAAGTTTGAAAATATCAAGATAGCTGTTACATTATCAGGACAGCAGAAAATTTCCATACAGAAAGGCATTGAAAATGAAAGCGGAAACAGAACAGGATTTTTGGACGATCCAGCCGGATGTCAGCGGTTTCCGCGTGCATAATTATGAAAATATCTGGGGACAGCAACAACATGTGAACCGTTATGATGAACTGCTCTATGTCCTTGATGGGAAATGTACTTTGGAGTTGGAAAACGGAATGGCATTTCCTGCCGGATCCGGTGATTTTCTGCTTGTTCCGCGCCTGATCCCACACAGAGATATCTTTGAACCGCTCCGGGGATTGAAAATCATGATGGTGGTATTTTCCTGGAAAAATGCCGAAGAATTCTTCTCCAAAGTCACAAATGTCGAACTGCACCGACTGGACTTTGCAACACGTTCCGAAGTCCGCAGGCGGTTGGAGTTCATGTACGGGCAATGGTCTCGGGATGAGATCAGCCGTAAAAACGCGAATATTCAACTTCATGCGCTGCTGATGCTCATTTATCAGTCGATCATTCAAGCAGAAGATTCCGCAGAAAAAGAGTTCACCGGAGTAGTTCATCCGAAGCTCATCCAGCAGGCGAAATTTTTCCTGACGGAAAATTATGCTTCTGAGATCACGCTGGAACAGATGGCTCAGAAACTGGGGATCAGTCCGTCATACCTGAGCCGGTTGTTCCAGAAAGAGTTCGGGGTCAGTTTTTCTGCCTATCTCACTACTGTCAGACTCGAAAATGCTGTATCGCTTCTTCGGCACACGACGCTGCAAATCGCAGAAATCGCATACCGCTGCGGATTCAAAGACAGCAGTTATTTTATTAAAACATTCCGTCAGCATTACGGAAAAACACCCGGAAATTTCCGTTCGTAAAGATTATGTTGATCCTGAAAAATAGAGCCATGGCAGAAACCAAAGTCAAGAACTCCCGGTTCGTTGCGGAGGTTCACCCCATCCATTCGCCCGAAGAAGCGAAAGAGTTGTGGCGGCACAAAAAAGAGACTTACGACAACGGCGGACATATTGTTTATGCGTTCACCATCGGACCCCAGCAGAATGTTTGCGGTTGCTCCGATGACGGCGAACCTTCCGGAACCGCCGGACGTCCGGTTCTTGCTGTTTTGAAAGGCAGCGGGCTGACGGATACGCTCCTGACCATTGCCCGGTATTTCGGAGGAACAAAGCTGGGAACAGGCGGGCTGGTTCACGCTTACAGTGATGCCGCAAAAGCAGTTCTGGAAGTTGCTGAAACAAAAGAACTTATTCCGATGAGTCATCTGACATTAACAATTCCATACCCTCTTTACAATACCGTCTTGAACCGGATCAAGCCGTTTGGTTTTGAAGTTTCCGAAGAACAATTTTCCGATGATGTCACGATCTCCGGGAGTCTTCCGGAAGAAAACCTCCCGCAGCTGCAGGCAACTCTTCAGGAAATCGGCAACGGAAAGATCCCGGTGTGCTGCAAAGATAGTTTGTAGAGGGTAGCAGACGGGGAGACAAAAGAAAAAATTTTGAGGAAATTTTTTCTCTTTTCTCCCCGAGCCCCTCTTTTCTCTTTTCAAACCTTTTTGCAGCATTCATATTTTTGAGGTTCTCAAAAATATAAATGCTATTGTTATATTTTTTTCAAAATCTGTTTGATCAGGTTTCTTCCAAAGAATTGGAAACCGAAGTCGTTGGGGTGCAAACCATCTGGCATAAAACACTCGTCCAGATGCGGGACGAGTGTCATTCCATCTATGACCTGAACGGTGGGATATTTTTCACAGATTTTCCGGATGATCTCACGGAGTTCGTCAAACGTTCCGGCAGCAGTTGCCCGCTTGAGATTTCTCCGCCAGATAGGCAGGATCGCAAAAACCGGAACGCCGGGATAAACTTCCGCAAGATTCTGGAAAAACCGTTCTGCATTATCGGTCAACTGAGCTTTGGTACAGCGTGACCAGTCATTGGTTCCATAAGCGACGGTGATCAAATCCGGGCGTTGCGGTTCGGGACAGGCTGCCAGAGCGGAGTTGAAAAGATCGCCGCCGATCCCTTTGTTGAAAACTTCTGCATCCAGTCCATCAGCCAGCTGATTCGGGTAAGCAAGAGAGGGATGGATCACATCGTAACCTTGTGTGATGGAATCCCCGAAGCATGTCATCCGGTATTGTTTGCTGACTGGTTCGATGACGGAAGCATCTTCAAAGGCTGCGCGTTTCAAGCGGATCTCCACCAGACAGGGGAAGTAGATGCAAACTCTGTTTTTTGTTCCATCCAGCGGCAGTTCCAGATGAAATTCCGGCTGATCCTGATAAGATTCCGCTCCTTCACTACGGATCAAAGCTCCGTTCACCATAATATCAAAATAATAGAACAGGCGTGAAGAACCTTTACTTGCAATGACATCCATAGAAAAAGATTTTGCATCGGTCACAAACTCCATGCTGACAGAGGATGAAGCAAAAGTTTTCTGTGTAAAATCGCTGCTCTCAAAGTATGAGGCTCTCTGTTCCGGTGTAAAACGGTTGAGTTGAAAGAGTCCATCTTTTTCTGTCACATCTGCGCCGTGGATCAATTTTCTGAGCAACTCTGATTGAATTTCCATTATTGGGAATCTCCTTTCTGCAATCATTTCAAATAATATAACATTGTTTGGACAAAAATCAACCGGAATAAAATGAATGAAGAGGAAAGAAAAAAATGATTTTTTTTGCAAAATCTCCTTGACATTCTTTTTTAATAATGCTATATTAGTGCAGAAGATACAGGAATAGTGCATTATTAATAAAAAAGAAAAAAAAAAAATGGTTACACATCGTTCAAAACAGGAATTTGTGCGAGACACAGTCCGGGAATGGATCCGTGAAGGGAAATTTCAGCCGGGGGAACAGCTTCCGCCGGATGGGGAACTTTCCAAACAGTTCCAGCTGAATTGCCGGACGGTCGCTGCCGGTTTGAATCAGTTGGTAGAGGAAGATCTTCTGGAACGCGCCCCACGGAAAGGGACTGTTGTCAAAGGAAAAATTGAAAATCCCCGGAGCAATGCAGTTGCTCTGATTGCCAGAGACTGGGGAGATATTTATTCCGAGATGGCAAGAACGATCAATCAGGGCTTGATGAAAGAACATCTGTTCCCGGTTTTTCTTGACCAGAATTTTGTCTATACTCCAGCAGAGGTCATTACATTTCTTGACCTTTTGATTTCCCGTCAGAAACCGTATGGTTTCCTTGCGATCGGGTATCATAATTTTCCATACGAATACGTAAAGAAACATGCAAAAGATTTGGAAAATTTTGTGTTTTTCTTCTATAATCACTATGAAGAGAAACTTTCCAATGCAAAATATGTTTTACCGGATTACGACTCCATGGGACACCAGATCGTTCGTTATTTTGCAGAAAAAAAGATTAGAAATCTTGCGTTCGTCTCAAAAAAAGAAAAAGATTATCATGGGATCCACTCTTCTATTCAGGTTCAAATATTCCTTGCCCTCAAAAAATATGCTCCCCAATATGATATTACCGTAGATGAATCCCTGTTCTGGCGTTGTCATGCCGGAGCAAAGTTCAAAGATATGCTTCTTGAATTGGAAAAAACACCGACTAAAATGCCGGAAGGCTACTTTGCACTGGATACAGTCATGATTGATGTTATTTATCCGGAGCTGTTGGCGAGGGGGATCACACCGATCAGAGATTGTCCGGTTCTGGGGCTTTACAATATTCACCGCGGCGAAAAATATGGATTCGATACCTTTGACCTCCGTCCGGAAGAGACGGTAAAGCAAGCTTTGGCACTTCTGATGAATAAATCGGAAGAAAGAGAAATCCTGATCCCGCCGGTAATTATCAGAAGATCTGAACAAAACAGTAATATCAATAAAGACAACAATTAAGGGAGAAGAATCATGTCAAAACCAACATGCAAACACTTCACACTCATTGAGTTGCTCGTCGTTATCGCAATCATTGCGATTCTGGCGGGGATGCTGCTTCCGGCACTGAATAATGCAAGAAGCAAAGCAAACTCTTCCAACTGTCAGGGGAATCTGAAACAGATCGGACTTGCAGTGGCGGCTTATGCCGGGGACAACGGAGATTATTTTCCTCCTCTTTCCTATAAGGCATCTCCCAGCGGCAGACACACCTGGTATGCAAAAGAAATTCTCGGAACGTACATGAACGCCTGGTTATCCGGACACCCGGACATTAAAGCCAGCAGTCCGAATTTATTTGTCTGTGCAGCTGACTCCACTCCGAACAATAAACGGGATACGACACAACCACTTTATAACATGACCCGCATTTATGACGGTTCCAGATGGAATATCGTTTCTTACGGCTTGTCTGTCCGGCTCGGAGTAATGGTCGACTGGGGTGTAAACACATGGCGGAAAGTAAATACGATCAAAAACACCTCCTCAACATATGCCGGCGGTGATGCCATAAGTTGGACGACCTGCAATAACTCCAGTTTTCCGCTTGGCAGTTATACAAAGCACCCGGACGGCTCCATGGTTCACTACAGAATGGCATTCCGGCACAATGAGGGCAACAATGCGATTTGGGTCGACGGTCATGTTTCCCAGATCAAGATCGTTGATGTTCCCTCCGGAGACCCCAGCTCCACAAGCGGCGATCTCGGCAAATTCTTCCACGGCAAATAATTTTCACAACATACAAAAAACATAAGGAAACAGGAACATGAAAAAACTCTTCATTACAGCCGCAGCGATCTGCTGCTCCGTCTCTCTCTTTGCACAGCTTCCCGCAGCAACCGGAAAGCGTATCAACAAAAACACGAAAGTCATAGATGGCTGGCTGGTTCAAGCTCAGCCTGTCGACAAAAAGACGATCGTTGTCAATACAAATGAAAAAGGTATTGTGACCTCTCATGTGTTCTCCCCTGTCAAAGGCGGTTTCATTTTCTTTTCCGGAAAAGCTCTCAAGTTCCAGAAAGGCGACTCCTTTGAAATGACCTGCAAAGTAAAAGGAACAGGTTCCGTCACACTCGGCTATGTCGGTTACAACGGAAAAAATGCTTATCTCTTCTCCAAACGGAGCGAAGTTTTCAAACTGACCGGAAAAGTCGATACATTCAAAGCATCTTTTGATGTCGTTGACGGAAAAGATTATCCTGTCTCCACGATCCGTCCGTTTCTCGGCGTGACAGAGGGCAGCAAAGTGGAATTGCTTGAAATCACAATGGAAGAAGAATAATCTTTCAAAGAGAGGATCTTTATAAATGAGATGTAAAAAATTTCTTATCCCTATCATGGTTCTTGCAGCGATGTCTGTTTCGGCTCTCGCTCCGCAGGAATCTTTTGATCAATGGGAACCGAATACGCAGAAGACGAAATACTGGAAGGATCTGAAGACAGTTCCTGCTAACTGGAATGTTCATGACCGGAAGGGCAATAATTCCATTCAAAAGACCAAAGACGGGATCCTTCTGAACGGTTTGATCGAATCAAAACGCTATCCGACAAAGAACGGGAAATTCTACGAAATCAAAGTCCGTGCAAGAGGCAAAAACGGCAAACTGAAAGCCTACCTGTGGGAACATCAGAACGGCTTCAAAGGCGTTGCAGCTGTCGCATGGATTCTTGATATCAAAACCACGGAAGAGTTTCAGGAATATACCGGTGTCGTAACTGTGATTCCCTGGTGGGCGATCCAGAAAGCCTCTATTGCGCTTGACGGTTCCAATGTGGAAATTTCCGATGTTCAGGTCAAAGAACTGAAAGTGGCAAAAAAAGCAGCATTTTCGGAAACGATCATCACTGTTCCGCAGATGGACAAAGTCGCCATTGACGGCTTATTTGATCCGGCTTACTGGGCAAAAAACGGGATCGTCATCAAAAACGGAATGCGCGATGTCCGGACTGGAGAAATCTCCCAGCGGCAATCTGTCGTTTCATTCCTTGCAGATAAAGATCATTTTTATATCGCCACCGATGAAACTTGTTCTCCGGAACGGGTTCAGGCAAAAGTGTCCCAGCGGGACGGCGCCGTTTATCTGGATGAATCTCTGGAACTGGGGATCATCTCCGATGCAACAAAGCAGAAAGAGCTGATCTACCACATCGGCGTAAACTTCGACGGCGTTATTTTTGACCGGATCGTTGACCAGACCATTGGTCAGTATTATATGAATTTCAGCTCTCCCGGACTGAAAACATTCCGTAAGAGCTATCAGGCTGACGGAAAAAATCATGAAGTTCTGATTCTGAAATTCCCCTACTCCATGCTGAAGATCAACGATCCTTCCAAAACGTTCGGCATGAATGTTTCCAGAAATTATCAGAACCCGGTCGCGAACTCTAATATTGGCGGTGTTCCCTACATCGACCCGGTAAAAATGACAAAATTCCGCGTTGTCAAAGGAGCCCCTGCCCTGACTTGGGAAGTGGATTCCCTGAACCCGGATGGACGCTACCTGATCCGTCTTTCCGGAACTTCCAATGCAAAAGGTGTCATGCAGATCACTGACGGCGACAAGAAAGTTCTGAAAGAGAATGCCCTTTCCGGAAACAAAACATCTGTCGTTCTGGACAACCGGAAAAATGCGGTCTATCGTGGGCAGTACGAAGCTCTTGTCAAGGCTGCAGACGGAACTGTATTCTTCAAACACAAGATGAATCTGAATACAGAAAATTACAAAGCCCAAAAGGAAGAGGCAGCTGCGACCAGTTACCGCAATGCTCTGGCTGTGGAACACTATCCTTTCCAGAAGAAGATCAACATCCGCTGGATCGGCATGTCTTTCAAGGAAATGAAGGATGTCAAAAAAATCGTGCTTGACATCACCAATCCTGCAGGAAAAACCTTCCGTCTGGAACGGAACGGCATGGAATTTTACGACGGCAACGGTTACGGAGTGCTTCCGTTCACACCGACCCCCCACGGAAAATATACGGTCAAGGCAAAGGCTTTGGATGCCAACGGAAAAATCATGGTTGTCGGACAGGGAACCTTTGAGACCAAGGAACTGAAATGGGTCGGCAACAAACTTGGCTGTGAAAAAGTCATCCTGCCGCCGTACACTCCGATCAAAGTCAACGGCAATACAGTCTCCTGTCTGATCCGAGATTACAAATTCGGGAAGAACGGACTTCTTGCCGGAATGGTTGCTGATAAAGGCGAAGTCCTGGAAAAGCCCATCGACTTTATCGTTGAAACAGAAAACGGTGTTTTGAAACGCACCTCCAGCGAGTTCAAAATTACGAAAAAAGATATTGACCGGGTGGAATTCAAAGCGGTCAACCGTTATCCGGGACTTGATATCGTTCTGGATGGCTGGATGGAATACGATGGGTTCCTCTGGTACACCATGAAGCTGGTTCCCGGCAAGAATGGCATCAAACTGAAGCGGCTTGCGCTGGATATTCCCTACAAAGACGGCAAACTCCTGCACTATCTGGGAGAAAGCATCCGTCACGACAAAAACTTCTTTGAAGTGGATGCGGAACTTCCGGGCAAAGGCAGAATCTGGGACAGCCGTCAGGCATCCCGCACACGCCTGCGGACAACCTTCCTGACACAAGTCTGGATCGGTTCCAACGATCGCGGTCTCTGCTGGTTTGCGGAAAATGACAAAGGCTGGGAACTCAAGAAAAAGACCAGAGCTCTGGAAGCGATCCGCGACGATGCAGGGAAAATTCATCTGAATGTGAATTTCATCGGAATCAAAGCAGATCTGAAAGAGGCTAGAGAAATCAAATTCGGGCTTCTTGCCACACCGCTCGCTCCGGAAAAGACAGGAAACCAGACTGCGCTCAACTGGAATCAGACTGCCGGTATGGGAATTCTGAATGTCGGAACAGAAATCTTTGATCCCTACATTTCCGATTTGATCATCGGCGACAATCCGGATCTTACACGATTGATCTATATCGCCGGACAGGAATATGATGCCGGAGATACCGAGCTGAAGTATTTCAAAGATGAGATCACTGCATTCCCGAAAGGTTTTTATACGCTGGGAGCTTCCGCTATCAAATATAAATGCCGCGGTCCTTATCCGGAAAATTACTACTCCATCTGCTATGAATGGACTCAGGAAATGGTGGACTTCTACATGTGGCGCTTGAACTACATGATGAAAAACACCAAGATGGCGGGAATCTATGTCGACAACTCCTATCCTTACTATTCTGCAAATATTCAGGGAACCAACAACCTGTGGTATGTGCGGAACGGTGACCAGATCCAGCCCGGAACCAGTATCCTCCTGTTCCGTCAGCTGATGAAGCGAGTTGCGACATTGAACTACCTGATGAAAAAGCCCTATCCGGGAATCGGAGTTCATAACACCGGAGCCCACTATCTGCCGCGATACACCTTCGTTCAGGCTTGTTACGGCGGAGAAATGGATATTCCGAAAAACGGAGACCATTTTGATATCTTCTACTCTGCCAAACCGGAAACCCTGCTCGGGGTGAACTGGGGACTCAGAAAAGGAATGATCTCCATGCTTCACTCCCATCCGAAAACGGCTAAAGCAACCCGCGCCATGTATGCCTGTTATAAAATTTATGACTGCGCGATCTGGAACAATGGATTAGCCACTAAGATTCACCATAAACTTGTGAAACTGGAACGGGATTTCGGAACCAGTCAGCCGGACTCCAGGTTTATCATCTGGCGGAAAAACAAGTTCGTGAAAGTGACAAACGGCGCAAAGAATATACGCTGCAGTTACTTTGAACGTCCGGGCAAAAAGCTGTTCTACATGGCAAACCATGACACCAAAGCGCAGGAAGTTGTGTTTACGCTCGGCGCAAACGGAACTTTGACCGATGGTGAAACCGGAAAGGTGATCCAGCCCGTCAACGGAGCTTACAAGCTGAAAATCGAAGGTCATGACTTCCGCTGTTTTGTCTGGAAAGGAAAATAATGAAAAAGCGTTTTTTACCAATCATCGCAGCTTTTTTTGCAGCAGCAACGCTTTCGGCAAAGACGGTGTACGTCGATAACGTCCGGGGAAATGACTCTTTCCCCGGAACGCAAAAACAGCCGGTTGCGTCGATCCATAAGGGACTTTCCCTTTTGAAGACATCGGATCATCTTGAGGTGATCAACACCGGAAAGCCTTATCAGAGACCATATCCCGGACCGGGGAACGCCCCGACTTATACGGTCGCAGTCAGTGGAACTCTGGAAAACCCTGTTGTGATCAACGGAAACGGCGCTGTCATAACAGGACTTGCAATCATTCCGGAAGGGAAATGGAAGAAAGAGGGCGAATTTTATTCCCTTCCGTTCTGGCCCATGTGCAACATGTACAAAGGCTATAAGCAGCAGAACTACTGGTTTGACAAAAACAAGATCTGGTGGGTGGATGGCAAGGCTGCACCAAACTGCAAGAGTCTGGATGAACTGAAAAAAACGCCGGGGGGCTTCTGGTGGAACAAAGCAGAGAAAAAAGTTCTGTTCCATCTGCCTGCTGGAAAAAAATTGGCTGACTTCAAAATCGAACTGCCCGCCAACTCCGGATTTTATATTCAGTCATCCCACGCTATCGTGAAAAACTTTTTTGTGACCCACTCTGTCAACGACGGTTTTGATACTGCCGGAACCAATTATATCGCAACTTATAAAAATTGTATTGCCGTGGAAAACTGCGGTCAGGGCTTCTCCTGTCATGGAACAGGACAGACCTATTATGAAGATTGTGCCGCGATTCGTTGCGCAAGCTCCGGAACATGCGATGTCCACTGGTCTTACAGCCGTTACAACCGCTGTATTTTCTATGACAACACCTTTGAAGCCGGAGTTTATACCGTTGACGAAGGGCTGCACAGTTACAGTGACTGCATCATTGCCGGAAATGAACCGTTTGAACAGATTTGGCAGATCACCAATTCCGCCCAGCATTTCAGCAACTGTCTGATCCTCGGAGCGCCGGGGAAAGATATTCTCAAAATGCAGGACGGGATCGTCACTTTCCGCAACTGCACGATTACCGGAGGAAACGGGTTCTGCAGAGTTCCTTCCAGCGGAAACGGACAGATTGCCATTGACAGCTGTGTGATCACCGGAATGGAAAAATATCTTTTCATGCTGAACGGTACAGCCATAAAACGCACGCTCATGCGCGGGAACCTTTATCTGGACAACAAAGGCATTTCGATTAACGGAAAAATGTATCAGGAATCCAACTGGAAAGAGTTTCTGGAGCTGGCAAAACGACGGGAAAAAGATTCTCTTTTCCTGAATGGAAAAACCGCCCCTGTTGGATTGAAGCTGAAAAACCGTTATGGAACACCGATCATTCCCGGAGCAAAACTTCCCGAATCAGTTCTCAAACGGTTTGAACAGCTGAAAAAGATCAAAGCATCTCCTGCCGGGATTTCCTTTGAATAAAAGTTTTCCGGAAAAGCCCTGTTGCAAAACTGCAGATTTTCGACAGGGCTTTTTAGAGCTTAACCCAAAAACGTCTTTTTCCCAGAGGCACACACTTCCGGCTGTTATTGCCCGGACTCTTTCAGCTTTTGTTCAACAAATTTCAAATCATCGAGAACCTGTTGTGTCGTCGGATGGTTATCTCCGAGTTTTGATCTGAATATTTCGTAAGCCTTATTGATGTGGTTATAAGCATTCCGATATTCCCCCTTACGGAAATACACTTGACCGGTATTGCAATAACTATTAGCGAGTTGGGGATGATCTTCATGATAGAATTCTTTTAGGATATTCAATGCTTTCTCACAACAATCTAACGCTTTTTGATTTTGAAAACCTGAAAGATATGCCACCCCCAAATTATTATAGGCCATAGCTAAAGTGGGATGTGTTGGAGGCAGTATTTTTATATATATATCCAAAGATTTCTTGTAATAATCCTGTGCTAAGTAAGCAATCCCGAGACGACGATATTCAAAACCTAAATTGGTGTAACAAATGGCTATATTTGCTTGTTGTGTATCAGGATAAAGATTAAATATATCCAATGCTTTTCTGAAATGGTCCAGTGCGAGCTTATGACCTAGCAAAGAGTAAAATGCTCCTTCGTTTATATAACTTAATGCAATTTCCGGATGGTTTTCCGGAAATATTTTTTTGCGAATGTCCGAAGCTTCTTTAATGTAAGTCCACGCCACCAAATACTCTTTTCTCCTGCAATAAATAAAACCGATATTGTTTTTAGTTACGGCTTTATCACTGTCTGAGGTTGCATTTGAAAGTGCATTCTTAAAGTATTCAAGAGCTTTTTTATCATCTCCTAATTTTAAGTATAGACCTCCGATATTGTTGTAATACTGGTAAAGATAGGAATGGTTGGCTGGCAATTTTTTGCTAATTTTGAAAGCTTTTTCGTAATATTCCAATGCTAATTGATAATTTCCGGAAAAAGAATATGTCGAAGCAAGATTAGTATAGCTTTGGAATATATCCGCATGTTTATCATTAAAAAAACGTTCTTGGATAGCTAAAGCTTTCTTATGATATTTCAAAGCGGATCTATGATCTGCACAGGCCGCATATGCTACACCTAAAACATTGTAACACATTGCCATTTCAGAAGATTCTCTCGCATATTTTTCATATAGAGCTTCAGATATTTTCAGAAGTTCTAATGCTTCTTTCTGTTTTCCCAAATTATTAAGAATACTACCTACTGTTAATGCAACAGATGCTTTCAACTGCCATTCTTTAATTTTGTTGATTTCCGGAATTTTGGCTTTGATCGCATCTATAACTTTGATATCCTTATTTCCGAGTTGGGTAGGATCGGAACTCGCAAAAACATCACGCAAAAATTCTAGTGAACTTTTTGCGATTTCTGCCTGCCGTTTCGCCTCTGATTCGTTTTTCTTTGCGATTCCTGCCTGCCGTTTCGCCTCTGATTCGTTTTTCTTTGCGATTCCTGCCTGCCGTTTCGCCTCTGATTCGTTTTTCTTTGCGATTCCTGCCTGCCGTTTCGCCTCTGCTTCGTTTTTCTTTGCGATACCTTCCTGACGTTTTGCTTCTGCTTCGTTTTTCTTCGCGATTTCTTCCTGACGTTTTGCTTCTGCTTCGTTTTTCTTTGCGATTCCTGCCTGACGTTTTGCTTCTGCTTCGTTTTTCTTTGCAATATCCGATTGTTGTTTCGCCTCTATTGCATTTTTATCGGCTCGTTCGGCTTGCGCTTTGGCTGCATTCGCATTCCGGTTTGCAGTTTGCTCATTCCGGTTTGCCAAAGCTGCATTGCGGTCAGCTCTTTTTTCTGCCAGCAACGCCCATACGGTCAAAGCCGCTGAAATCAACAGCGCAACAAGAAAAATTGCAGCATAATTTCTGTAAATTCTGATTCGTTCAGCGTCGATTGTCGCTTTGATGCTTTCCCGGTTGACCCGGAGCATGTAGCTCATGGCTTGAACCATGCCGTTTTCCCAGCCCTGTTCTTCTGTTTCCCCCTTTTCCGGAATCATACGGGGCAGATTTCTGCGCTGGATATCTTCTCTGCGGAGGACTTCCGGAAGACACTCCTGATCATCTCCGCTGCCCGGATTTCCGCTTAAAATAATCGGAACAATGGCATTTATATTATTCTCATGAGTTTCGAGAAAGTAAGAAATTTCCCTTCCGACCCATTCAGATTGAGCTGATTCCGGAGAACAAAGCACCAGAAGATATCTGGAATTCTCAATCGCATGTTGGATATTTTCAGAAAAGTCTTTTTCAGTAACTTCAAGATCCCGCTTGTCCAGAAAGACAGGTTTAAGATACTTTCCATCTTGAGGCAGCAGAGATTCATCAACTTTTGCAGAAGGAATTTTAGACCGTTCCAGTTCCTTTTGAAGATAGTTAGCCGCCGGGGAATTTTTCCGGGAGTAACTGATAAAGGCATAATACTTGTATTCTTTCTTTTCACTCATAACAGATTCTCCGATTTAATCATTTAACATGTTATACTATAGTATGTTATACGTTGCAATACAAGTTTTCTTTCAGAAATTCAAAGATTTTTTTGCAACTAAAATTCTCACCGGACTTCTAATTTTAATTGATCAAATACCTTTTTAATAACCCGTCACAGGACGGTGTTTTGTTACCGCCCTGTTTCACATAAAAATAAAGTTTTTTTATCAAGAGTTTCTTGAAAACGCCACTTTTACAGATATATTATTTTTTCATGTAACTTCAATCTGACAACACAAGGATAAATAATGAAACTGAAACGGCTTTCCATCTTTGCGGCACTCGGTTTGTGCTGTTCCATTTATGCGCAGGATGCACTTCTTGCAGATGCACTGGTATCTCAGGGGGAAACAAAACTTAAATCAGCTAAAACTGAGGATGAATTCAAAGAAGTTTTCAATCTGATGACCAAAGCCGCAGAAGCGGGCTCTCAAAAGGGAAATCTCTATCTTGGACAGCTTTATTTTGAAGGAAAAGGAACTGCCCGGGATGTCAAAAAAGCAATCGAATGCTGGGAGCTGGCAGATAAAAAAAGCAAGGAATATCCGCAGGGAATCGCAGAAGCTAAATATTATCTCGGTTTGGAACTCTTCCGGAGAACAACGCGAACCAACGATGAAAACAGCCGGATGCAGGATCTTCTGATCAAAGCCGGAGAAATGGGCTGCACAGAAGCATGGGCTTGTCTGGCAAAGCTCTATCAGGATGGAAATGAATTCTACCCGGCTTCACGGGAAATATCCAAAAAGTATTTTCTGAAAGCTGAACTCCAGAAGCCTTCTGCTGAATATGAATACGGGATCGGCTGCAATTATCTGGTTCATGACAGTCTGAATAAACGTGATAAAATCTCCGGTGTGTACTGGCTGAAACTGGCAGCAGGGAAAGGGTATCTCCCGGCACATGCGGAACTCGGGAAGTTCTTTCTGAGCGAAAAAGAGTTTGATAAAGCGAACACTCATCTGGAAAAAGCGATCCCGCTGAAGAATCTGGATGCAATCACATCTCTGAATGCACTCCGTGTTTTCCGCTTTGAAAAAAGATATGAAAAGCTCAGCGAAAGTGCAAAGAAAATTCTTCATACCTGGCTTGTCAGAGCGCGTTCCGGAGATCAGGTTGCGGCATTGACACTCGGCAAATATTTCCTGTACCGCTCATCATGGCAGCAGGGAATCAAGTTTGACAATGGAGGTCATGGATTTTTCTTTCTGCAGTATGCGGCGGGTCTCGGCAATAAAGAAGCTCAGCAGATGATCAATGGACGTTCTGTTCAGGCTTTGAAGGAAAAGAAGGAAAATGCGTTTACAAAATGGCACAAGCTCAACGGTGATGATCTTGTAAAGGAATTTACAGATCTTTATGCCTCTCCGGAGTTCGGAAAAATTTTGAGACAGCCGGAATTTTATACTGATTTTATACAGGAGTTCCAGCAGGCAATGACACCGCTTGGAATTTTCTGGCTGCAGGATTTCACTTTTCTGAATTTTGGTGAAAAAGAGTTCTCTTTCTGCGCAGCCGGAGTCAGATTCTCGACTGAAAATAAATTGGAATATTACGCGTTCACATTGAATAAAGACAATAAATTCACCCTGAAATATCTCGGTGACAATGCCAAGCTGCTCTATGGCTGGATCGATGCCGGATATTATATGACAGCCGTCAAAAATACGGAAGGAAAGATCATTGTTTCCGGGATCGCGTGCGATGATGTCACCGGAACCTATCCGGGCAATGATGACCCGAAAGATAATTTCTACGGCAAATATGGCAGAGCCGGATTCAAGCCGGAACAGGAGGCTCAAGTTGAAACATTCTTCCCCGGACTGAAAAAATTGCTGACGGAAGACAAACGGACAGAAATTGCAGAACTGATAAAATATCCGTTTCTGCTGAATGAAGGAACTCCGCTGGAAGAAAAAATTGCGACAAAGGAAGAATTTCTTGCCCGGTTCAATGAAATCTTTACCGAAGAGTTCAAAAAAGAGCTGCTTGCAACTCCTGATGGAGAAATTTTCAGCTCCTGGATGGGTGCCGGTGTCGGAAAAGGCTTGCTCTGGTTTGTTCCCGGAGACAAGGAGCAATCTGGAAAAATCCTGATTTCCAAGATCGGGAAACACTGTTTTACCATGCCGGATATTTTTGAAAAATAAGCCTTTGGTATCAAAAGATCCCCGGCAGAAGCTGACCATGCCTGACCGGGGAGCTTGCTGTTAAGCGTTATTTTTTTGCCTGTTCTGATCATTTTCCAACATTCAGAAGCAAAACACTTTGTGCGGCAATTTCACTTGGACTCTTTACCGGGAGTTCTTTCCGATGATATATTTCCGGGTACGCCAGCGCCCCGTCAGAAAATAAACGCCGCCGATCACAAAGGGCGTAAAACCGGCAAGAGCATGTCCATACCAGAAACCGTGAACACCTAATCCAAAAGTAAAACCAAGCAGCAGAGAGAGACAGATCCGCATAAGAACGCCGTCAAGCAAAGCCACTGCCAGGTTCAGATTAAAGTTACCGGAACCATTGATCAATGCCATCATCGGCGGGCGCAGAGCACCGCCGCCGAACAGCAGAAGCAGCACCGGAATATAAGTCAGAGACATCGCAAGAACATCGGGGTCTTTCGTAAAGATCCCGAACACCCATTCCGGACGGATCAGAGTAACAGTTCCGGCAAGAACGGATATCAGAATATTGATCGTAAATGAAACTCTCAAAACTTTCGGGACACGGTCATATTTTTCAGCCCCGACACACTGTCCGATCATGGAGCTTCCGGCTGTTGAAAGAGCCACATTTACAATATTTACGATACTGGAAAGTTTATTGCCCACACCGGTCATTGCCGATGCAACCACACCGTAAGCGTTGATATAGGAGTTCACGAACAGCATGGAGAAGCTGATTGCCGCACTTTGAATCAACATCGGGATTCCCAGTTTCAGAAGAGGCATCAGAGCTTCTTTGTCGATCCGGAAATCGCAAAA
>SUVT01000068.1 GCA_015061845.1 Lentisphaerota bacterium | reverse complement strand
TCCGGCAGCAAAACTGTGGCAGGTGTCGATACAGACTCCGACACGGGCGGGATCCTTGATCTGTTCCATGATATCTGCCAACTGCTGAAAGGTGAATCCGAGATTGCTGCCCTGTCCGGCAGTATTTTCCAGAACGGCAACGACACCTTCCGTTTCTGCCAGAGCGGAGTTGATCCCGGCGGCAATATGAGAAAGGCACTCCTCTTCAGAGATTTGTTTCAAATGGCTGCCCGGATGAAGATTCAGGAGTTTCAAGCCCAGGAACTGACACCGGTACATTTCATCGGTGAAGGCTGCCACGGAGATTTTCCGTTTCTCCGGATCAGGATTTCCCATATTGATCAGGTAGCCGTCATGAGGGAGAATATGATCGGGAGTATAGCCGAACTTTTTGCAATTTTCCCGGAACGCGGCGGCAGAAGCCTCGGTAATGGGAGCAGCGTTCCACTGACGCTGGTTTTTCGTAAACATCGCAAATGCAGTTGCGCCGATGGCAGCCGCATTGAGGGGGGCATTTTCCACGCCGCCGGCAATCGAAACATGAGCTCCGGCAAATTTCATTTCAGCATCTCCTTGAGATATTTTCCAGTATAGGATTTTTTATTTTTTGCAACGGTTTCCGGGGTTCCTTCGGCAAGGATCTTTCCGCCTTCATTACCGCCTTCCGGACCGAGATCTATGATCCAGTCAGCCATCTTGATCACATCCAGATTGTGTTCGATGACAAGAACGGTACAGCCTTTATCCCGGAGTTTCAGCAGCACTTCCATGAGCTGCTTGATGTCCGCAAGATGAAGCCCGGTCGTGGGTTCATCCAGAATATAAAGGGTGTGACCCCGTGAGGGTCGCGCCAGTTCTGTTGCAAGTTTCACACGCTGTGCTTCGCCGCCGGAAAGAGTTGTTGCCTGCTGTCCGAGCGTGATATAGCCCAAGCCAACTTCTTCCAGCATTTTGAGCTTTCTGTGAAGTTTCGGCACGGCAGAGAAAAACTCCACCGCCTCGGAAACCGTCATGTCAAGCACATCTGCAATGGAACGTCTCTTGTATTGGACGGTCAGTGTTTCCCGGTTGAACCGCTTGCCGTGACAGGCGGAACAGGGGACATAAACATCGGGCAGGAACTGCATTTCGATCTTCTTGATGCCGTCGCCCTGACACTCTTCGCATCTGCCGCCCTTGATATTGAAACTGAATCTGCCGGGACCGTAGCCGCGGACTTTTGATTCCGGCAGAGAGGCAAAGAGATCCCGGATCACGCCGAAAGCCTCGGTATACGTTGCCGGGTTGGAACGGGGTGTTCTTCCGATAGGACTCTGGTCAATGACGATCGCTTTGTCGATATGTTCCAGTCCGGTGATTTTTTTATGTTTTCCGGGTGCCGGTGCATCTTCGATTTTGAAATGCTGCTGGAGCGCAGCACGGAGAACACCGTTGACCAGACTGCTCTTCCCGGAACCGGAAACGCCGGTCACACAGGTAAATGTTCCAAGAGGTATCTTTGCAGTGATATTCTTCAGATTATTGTGAGAGACACCTTCCAGAGTCAGGAATTTTCCGTTTCCGGTAACCCGTTCTGCGGGAACTTCGATCTTCTGCTTTCCGGTCAGATACTGTCCGGTCAGAGAGCGTTCACATTTTTCGATTTCTGCGGGAGGTCCTGCTGCGACCAGTTCGCCGCCATGAACTCCGGCGGCAGGTCCCAGGTCAAGCACATAATCCGCTGCACGGATCGTGTCGGTATCATGTTCCACGACCACAACGGTATTTCCGATGTCACGGAGGTCTTTCAGTGCGGCAAGAAGTCTGTCGTTATCCCGCTGATGCAAACCGATACTGGGTTCATCCAGAATATAAAGCACGCCAACGAGTCCACAGCCCAGCTGAGTTGCCAGACGGATCCGCTGTGCTTCGCCGCCGGATAATGTTCCGCTTTCCCGGTTCAAGGTCAGATAGGGCAAGCCCACTTCTTTGAGGAAGGAAAGACGGGAGCCGATCTCTTTCAGGATCTCTCCGGCAACGATAGTCTGTTCTTCGTTGAGCTTCAAAGTACGCACAAATTCCAGAGCTTTTTCCACGGACATGGAGTTGAACTCATGAATGGAAAGCCCATTGACAGTCACGGCAAGAGATTCCGGTCTCAGCCGTTTGCCGTGACATTCCGGGCACTCTTCCCAAACCATATACTGTTTCAGACGTTCCCGGACAGCATCGTTATCGGTCTCCTCTTCTCTGCGCTGCAGATTGGCAAGGATCCCCTCGAAGGGACGCACCATGTTATAGCGTTTGCCCCGGAGATAATAGCTGAAGTCGATCTCTTCCTCGCCGCTGCCGTAGAGCAGAAGATTCTGAACATGTTCCGGCAGATCCCGGAACTTTGTGGTCAGCATGGAAGGCATCTGAAGATGTTCAGAAATACAGCGCAGCAGATGATTGTAATAGATGATGAGCCTGTGGGGACCGCGCCGCCAGCCGGGGATCGCGCCTTTCCGGATGGAAAGATCATAATTGATCGCAAGTTCCGCTTTCATGACCATCAGCGAACCGATCCCGTTACATTTCGGACATGCTCCGTATGGGCTGTTGAACGAGAAGTGGCGCGGCTCCAATCTGCCGAAGCTGATCCCGCAATCCACACAGGCAAGGTTTTCGCTGATCCGTTCTTCTTTCCATGTTGCCTTGCCGTCAAAATCACGGTTTTCCACCAGCAGGATCAATTCGCCGTTCCCGCTCTTCAATGCCGTTTCCACAGAGTCGTTCAGACGGGAATCTTCCAGACTTTCCCCGGTCATGAGGCGGTCGACAACTGCATCGATCTCATGCCGTTTCGTCTTGGCGAGAACATCCATATTATCCGTCAGCTCAAGGATCTGTCCATCAATGCGGACACGGACAAACCCGTCTTTCCGGATTTTTTCCAGAACATCTTTATGTTCTCCTTTTCGCCCGGTGATAATGGGTGCGAGGATCATCATTTTCAAGCCATCCGGCAGACGTTTGATTTTGTCGCAGATGGCTTCTGCTGATTGAGCGGCAAGCTCTTTTCCGCATTTCGGACAGTGCGGCACGCCGCAGTGAGCATAAAGCAGACGCAGATAGTCATAGATCTCTGTGACAGTTGCCACGGTTGAACGGGGATTGGAACCTGCGGCGCGCTGTTCAATGGCGATTGCCGGAGAAAGACCTTCGATATGGTCGATTTTCGGCTTCTGCATCCGGTCGAGGAACTGGCGGGCGTATGCGGAGAGACTTTCCACATATCTGCGCTGTCCTTCGGCATAGAGAGTATCGAATGCGAGAGAGGATTTTCCGGAACCGCTCAAGCCGGTGATAACCGTGAGAGAGTTCCGGGGAATCGTTACATCAATATGCTTCAAGTTATGCTCGGCGGCGCCCTTGATAATAATATCCTCGTTCATACTGAAAACTCCTTACATTCCAGGTACTTTCAATTGCTGATCGCGCGGAGTCCACAGAATCCGGCTCTGATACCCCAGCGGGAACACCCGGAGATTCCTGTACCGTGTGGAAATCGCACTCAATTTGTAGGGGGAAACCATGAAAATATAGGGGGCTTCGTCATAGATCAGACGGTGGAACTTGTGATAAAGTTCGATTCTTTTCTTTGTATCGAAGGTCACACGGATCTCTTCGATCAGTTTGTCTGCTTCCGGATTGGAAAATCCGATAAAGTTGCTGGAAGCCGGAACATTTGCCATGGAAGAGTGCCACAACTGGAACGGATCGGGGTTGATCCCACCCTGCCAGCCCATGACACAGGCTTCAAAAGATTTCTTTTCCAAACGCTGGATGCAAACGGACCACTCCAGACTTTGAAGTTCCATTTTCACACCGGCTCTTGCCATATCCTGTCGGACGATCGGAAGGAGACGCGGATAGATCGGGTTGGCGTTGGGATAGATCACGGTAAACTTCAAAGGAATTCCGTTCCGGTCAAGAATACCGTCGCCATCCGTATCTTTCCAACCGGCTTCCGCCAGCAGTTTTTTCGCAAGAGAGAGAGAAAACTTTCTGACAGGCAGACTCTTGTCTGTTGCGGGGGAGTCCGGGAAGAAAGGACCTGTCACGGGACGTGCCAGATCATAATAGATTTCCCGGACGATCCGGTCCTTATCGACCAGATGACTGAGAGCCACTCTTGTTTTGGCATCTGCAAACACTGGCATTTTCAAGTTGAACCCGATATAATTATAGGCAAGAGAGGGCGTTTTCACTTTCCGGACCCAGCCGTTCTTTTCATCGAAAGCGGCACTTTTGGTCTCATGAACCCACTGATCGGGAGTCAAATCGATTTCATCCACATCTTTGGAAATAATGGATTGGAGCTGCGTTGCCGGGTGCGGGATCACATCGATCACGATATTCTGCAGCGGCGGCATAACGCCATACGCTGCACCGTAATATTTATTCCAGCGTTTCAGAATGATCCTGCGGCCTTTATCCCAGCGGTCAAAACGATAAGGTCCGACCCCGACAATCATACGGTTCCGTTCATTATCGTTGTTGAACTTTTCCGGATCGAACGGTCCATCATAGGCATGATAGAGATGCCGCGGCAGCGGTTCCAGTGCAAGTGTCACTTCTTCGGAAAGAAAATATTTTTTCTTCCAGATCACATCGAACTCATATTTATTGATCACCTCGATCCGGTCAAGATCTGCAAGATAAGAACGGATCGGAGCACAATCGGTTTTCGGATTTTTGACGACATCGACATAGAATTTGAAATCCTCTGCGGTCATCTCCACATTTTCCCATTTCTTTTTTGTGACCGGATCTGTGAAGTCGTGCCAGAGAACCCCTTTTCTCAAACGGATCTTGAACCGGAGACCGTCATCCAGACGTTCCCAGGATTCCGCAAGTTTCGGCTCAAACTTTGTAATATCCTCAAAATTCCGTTCGGTCAGAGAATCCTGCGTAAAAGAACAGAGAGAAGAAAGGAATGCATCATTGGTAATGAGGCTGTTCATATTTTTCGTATCGCTGGACGAAACCGTGATCAACCGTCCGCCGCGCTGTGCTTTCTGATCATAATAGGATGCGTTCGCCATATTGTTTACCGCACCGCCACCGCCCGCACCGCCGCTGAACGTCTGCATCATCTGCGGCATCATCGGCATATCCTGAAAATCTGCCCGCATCTTTTCCACTTCAAACCGGAGCAAATCAACAGATTTTACGATAAAATATGTTCCGACTGCAAAGATAACGGCACAGAGGATCAGCATGAATTTTATGAAGCCGGTTCCCTTCTGCATGGTAATTACCTTTCCTGATTGAACACAAGTTTCAATTCAGCATGGAACCGGAGACCGTTCACTTCAGCCCGGATCCCGCCCATGCCTTCGCTGATCCCGATCCCGCCGATAGAAACGTCAGTTGTCAGACTGACCGATCCGCAGACCGGAGCTTTTTCCACCAGATTTTCAAACTCTTTTTCAAATTTCTTTGCAGGAAGGATCCGTTCAAAGGGAATCTCTTTTTTCTGATCCTGCAGTTTCACCACACGATCCTGTGTTTTCCGCATGGCAGTTCCGGTATAATCGATTTCGATCCCGGTAATATCTGCCTGAAGCATTCCTTTCAGCGGCATGGGAAGGGGACGTCCGCTGTTGGGGATCATTCCGACCAACTGTTCCACACCCTGTTCTGAAAGCCAGCGGTCTATCATTTTCTGGACTTCACTCTTTAAAAAGGTATCAACTGCAACAAATGCAAAATCATTGAACATGCTCATAATTTGTTTCCTTTCATGTTTTCGGAAAAACATAGCATAAATCGGTGGAAATTCAACTTGATTTTCCCTTTTTTCACGGCTTCATTCTCTTTTTTGCAGAAAATGTTCTCTCCTTTGTTTGATTTTTCAGCTTCCAGAATTAAATTTCAGAAGAATACCAAAAAGGAGCCCCTTATGAAAACCGTTGAAATCAAAGATGGGAAAATTTTTATTGATAATGATCCGGTTCAGTTGATCTCCGGCGCACTCCACTACTTCCGGGTGCATCCGGAACTGTGGGACGACCGGCTGGATAAAGCTGTCGCGCTGGGGTTGAACGCTGTTGAAACCTATATCCCGTGGAACTTGCATGAACCGCATCCGGGCGAATACTGTTTCTCCGGGATCGCTGATCTTCCGGCATTCATCAACAAAGTTCAGGCACACGGATTGAAACTCATCCTCCGTCCCGGTCCCTATATCTGCGCTGAATGGGATAACGGCGGTTTCCCCGGATGGCTCCTTGCGGTTCCCGGCATCGAACTCCGTCGCATGAACAAGCCTTATCTGGAGGCACTTACAAGATATTATGATATTCTCCTGCCCATGATCCGGAAGAAGACTTATCCCAACGGCGGACCGGTTATTATGGTTCAGCTGGAAAACGAATACGGTTCCTTCGGTCACGACAAAGACTACCTGGAATATATCGGAGATCTTTACGCCAAACACCGGATCGATGTCCCGCAGTTCACCAGTGATGGTGCAGTCGGGCATTACATCACCGGCGGAACTCTACCGGGTGTCCTGATGACACTCAACTTCGGCTCAAATCCGGAAAACGCTTTCAGGAATGGAAGAATGTACCGTCCCGACAACCCGGATTTCTGCATGGAATTCTGGAACGGCTGGTTCGATCACTGGGGGGAAGAACATCACATCCGGCAGGATGATGCCTCACTCGTTCTGGATGAAATGTTGAAAATGGGCGCAGGTGTCAATCTTTATATGTTCCACGGCGGAACAAATTTCGGGTTCACGAACGGCGCAAACGGAAACTTTGCAGAAGAATATTCCCCCACCGTCACAAGCTATGACTACGACTGCCCCGTCAGCGAATGCGGCGATGCAACCGAAAAATTCTATGCGTTCCAGAAAGTCATTGCAAAATATACCAATAATCCCAATATCAAACCGGTCGCACCCGTCAAAAAGGTCTGCCCCGCAAATGTAACGCTGAAAGAAAGTGCCCCGCTCCTGCAGAATATTTCTGTACTCAGCACCATCAAAGGTCATACAGTCACCCCGCCGACAATGGAACAGCTGGGCGAAAACTTCGGTTTCCTCCACTACTCCACCATGATCGATGGACCGCTTTATTCCAAAGAGAAGAACGGCGGTTATCAGGAAGTGATCCGTCTGATCGATGTCAATGACTTTGCACTTGTCTGGCTGGACGGTAAATTTCTCGGCAGCCGCTGGCGTGAAAACGGGAAAAATCCCATTGAAATTCCGGAAATTCCGGCAGAAGGCTCCCGTCTGGATGTGCTGGTGGAAAACTGCGGCAGAATCAACTACGGTCCGAAAGTCGGCAGAGACTTCAAAGGAATCGTCGGCGGTGTCGCTCTGGAAATGCAGCTCCGGTTCAACTGGGATTACAACATGCTGCCCATGAGAGACTTGAGCGGTCTTACCTTCGGGGGATTTTCCGATTCTCCGGCAACGTTTCACCGGGGGACAATTGAGCTTGAGGAAATTGGTGAAGCATTTCTCGTGCGCCCCGGAACAAAAGGTCTTGTCTGGGTCAACGGATTCAATCTCGGCAGATATTGGAGCAAAGGTCCTACGGAAACGCTCTATATCCCGTCACCAGTTCTCAAGAAAGGAATAAACGAGATCATCGTTCTGGAACTGGAAAAACTGGACTCTGCGACACTGAAATTCTCTCCGGAATTACGCCTTGGTGCGCTTAAGGGGAAGGAACGTAATCTGACAGAATGGTGATTCCGGGATATTCAGGCTGACCGTTTTCCAGTTTGACAAAGGCTCTCTTTTTTGATAAAAATTGCAATAAAGACTTGAAAAAGAGGAAATAAGGTGTATATTAAGAGCTGTTTATCATACCGGTGACTTGGAGAATTCCCTCTGGGTCATGCGTAAAATAACTGAAATTGGGGCTGATAACCCCGCACTTTTTTAGGAAAGATAAATATCATGGACAAAGCAAAGAAAGCAGAAATCATCGCAAAGTTCGGCAAATCCGCAACTGACACTGGATCCCCCGAAGTTCAGATCGCTCTTCTGACACAGCGCATCACTGAAATCACCGACCACATGCGCAGCCACAAGAAAGATTTCAGCACCCGCAGAGGTCTGATGGCTATGGTCAACCAGCGTAAACGCCTCATGAAGTACCTCGCAGCCGAGAACAACGAAAAGTATGTTGAACTGATCAAAACTCTCGGTATCCGTGCTCAGAAGTAATCGGCGGATGTTCCGAATAGAATAAATTATTCTGTATCACAAAGCGGCTCCTCCGGTGAAATCCCCGGTCAGAGCCGCTTTTTTTATTGCAGCTAAAAAAAATAGAACAGGAGTTCTCCCCGTGAAAGAACTTGGAGTTGGAATCATCGGATTCGGCACCGTCGGCGCAGGTGTGGCACAATGCCTGCTGGAAAACGGCGATGTGATCGCACGCCGCGACGGAGTTAAGCTGGTCCTGAAACGTGTAGCAGACCTTGACATCACAACCGACAGAGGAGTTAAGATCCCCGACGGTGTGCTGACAACAAATGCTATGGAAGCTATTGAAGAATGTGATATTATCGTTGAGCTGGTCGGGGGAACTACTATTGCTAAGACTTTCATCCTGGAAGCTCTCAAACGCGGTAAACCTGTCGTCACTGCAAACAAGGCTCTCCTTGCCAAATATGGCGAAGAGATCTTTGCAGCAGCTGAAAAAACCGGCGCAGATGTCTATTATGAAGCAAGTGTCGGCGGCGGTATCCCCATCATCAAAAGTTTGCGCGAAGGTTTCGCAGGAAACAGGATCCGCCGTATGTACGGTATTCTGAACGGTACCTGCAACTATATCCTCACCCGCATGGAACGCACCGGCGAAGATTTCGATGTCGTTCTCAAAGATGCTCAGAAACTGGGTTATGCTGAAGCAAATCCCTCTCTGGATATTGACGGTTTCGATACCGCCCACAAGACTGCGATCCTCGCATCTCTTGCTTACGGTAAATGGTTCGGCATGGATCCCGTTTATGTGGAAGGGATCACCAACGTTTCCATGAACGACATCCGCTGTGCCGCTTCTCTCGGTTACAAAGTGAAGCTGCTGGCAATCATCAAACAGGATGCTGAAACAGGAAAACTGGAAATCCGTGTCCATCCCACACTGATCCCCGTGAACTCCATGCTGGCAAGTGTCAGCGATGTGTTCAATGCTGTCAGAGTCGACGGCGACTATGTCGGGAACACTCTTTTCTACGGAAGAGGTGCAGGACGTGAAGCAACCGCAAGTGCAGTTGTCGGCGATATCGTTGACGTTGCCTTGAACCTCACGGACGGCGCAAGACAGCGTGTTCCCTCCTACAACAAGGCGAACCTCTTTACGGAGCTTGTCCCCATGAAAGAAATCGAAACCCGTTGTTATCTCCGCTTTACCGTGGCTGATAAACCCGGCGTGCTTGCCAAGATCACAAATATCCTGGCCACCGCAGATATCAGCATCTCCAGCCTCATCCAGAACGAAACAAAAGATGAAGATTTTGCAACACTGGTCATGATGACACACAAGGCAAAAGAAGCTGACATCAAAAACGCCATCGCTGAAATCGAAAAACTGGATGACGTGACAAGCAACATTAAAATGATCAGAATTGAGGATATTTGATTATGGGATTCCATACAGTTGAAAAAATCGGCGGGACCTCTATGACCCGCTTCGGCGAGGTCATGAACAACGTGATCATCGCAAACCGTAAAGGCGCAGAACTTTACAACCGTATCTTCGTGGTTTCCGCTTACGGCGGAGTCACAAACCTCCTGCTGGAAAACAAGAAGACCGGCGCACCCGGGATCTACGGCTTTTTCGCAGCTGACGACGATCAGTGGCGCAA
The DNA here is from genome assembly GCA_015061845.1 of Lentisphaerota bacterium. Lineage (GTDB taxonomy): Bacteria > Verrucomicrobiota > Lentisphaeria > Victivallales > UBA1829 > SIG79. The sequence continues at coordinate 9,670 of SUVT01000068.1, read as the reverse complement.
GGCTCTGGAAGATACCCGCGCTGAAATGTGCCGTTTGAACCGTACCTTTGAAAGCATCGGTCTCGATATCGAAAAAGCGGATGCCTTCATCAATGACCGCATGGACGGTATCATCTCCTCTCTGGAAAACCTCATGGCTCTGCGGAAGTTCGGACACTTCAGTCCTCAGGATTATCTTCCCACAGCCCGCGAATTCCTCGCAGCAGTCGGCGAAGCACACAGTGCCTACAACTCCACCCTGATCCTTCAGGCAAACGGTGTCAATGCACGTTTCGTTGACCTCTCCGGATGGAAGAGCATGGAATCCAATACTCTTGACAGCATGATCGAAAAGAGCTTCAAGGGCATGGACTTCTCCAAAGAAATGCCCATCGTCACCGGCTATGTGAAGTTCGATGACGGTATCATGCGTTTCTATGACCGCGGTTACAGTGAGATCACGTTCAGCAAGATCGCATACATCACCGAAGCTGCGGAAGGCGTTATTCACAAGGAATTCCACCTTTCCACCGGCGACCCCAAACTCATGGGCGAAGGCAATGTGAAAGTCATCGGTCACACCAATTTCGATATTGCTGACCAGCTTTCCGATATGGGTATGGAGGCCATCCATCCCAAAGCAGCCCGTGAAATGCAGCAGAAGAACATTCCCATCCGTGTCAAAAACGCTTTTGAACCGGAACACCCGGGTACTCTGATCAGCCGCGAATATGTGGCAGCAGAGCCTCATGTGGAAATGATCTGCGGCCGCAAGGACCTGATCGGTCTGGAAGTCATGGATCATGACATGGTCGGCGCAAGCGGTTACGATCACCGTCTGACCGCCGCTTTGGACAAGTTCTGCGTGAACTACATCGCAAAGAACACCAATGCCAACACCATCACCCACTTCATCCCGGAACGGGCAAAGAATCTGGATGCCTGTATTGCTTCCATGCGTGAAGCATTCCCGCAGTCCAAGATCTCCACAGTGAAAGTCGGTATCGTTTCCGTGATCGGAACCAATATGCGGATCCCCGGATTCCTCTACCGCGCTGCCAAGGCTCTTTCCGATGCTGATATCAACGTTCTCGCATTGGATCAGACCATGCGTCAGGTCAATATTCAGTTCATCATTGACCGTGCTGACTTTGAAAAAGCTCAGCAGGCTCTCCACAAAGAATTCGTGGAAAAAGACTGAACTGAATCAAAAAAAATTCCGCTGTACAGGAGGCTGTCGTAAAAGACAGCCTCTTTTTTTTGCAAAAAAACAAATATTATGTTGACATATTGATTTAATATGTTATATTATAATAAAAATATCAATAACAGAAGGAGTTTTTATGCAGCAGTTATTGATCGAGAGATTTCAGAATTATCTTCTGGATTCCGGTCTTTCCACCGGAGACCCGATCCCTAAAGAAATAGAACTTGCGGAAATGTTTGAAGTATCCCGCTCCGATATCCGCGAGGTGATTCAGCATTTTGCTCAGCTTGGTCTGCTGAAACGGGTGAAAAAGCGTGGAACTGTCATTCAGGAATTGAATGAAGAAGCGCTCAACAGAAGTTTCAGTTTTTGTCTGCAAATGGGCGGTTTTTATTTTGAAGAGATGAAAGAAGTCCGCATTATCATGGAAACTGCCATTGCTCCTCTGATCGTTTCAAGGATCACTCCGGAAAATCTGGAAAAACTGGATCGGAACTTGCAGGAACAGTTTGCCGCATTGGATGATTCTGTCCGTTTTGAAGAACTTGACAGTCAATTTCATGCATTGCTTTTCAGCTGTTGTCAAAACCGGCTCTTGAGTTTGTTTACGAATCTTTTGCCGATTCTTTTTCAGAAAAAGTACCGGGAACGTTTATTGAGCCGTTCATGGCGGGAAATCGGCTATCACAGTCATTGCAAGCTTGTGGAAGTGTTGCGGAACCATGATCTGGCGTTATTCAAAGAACTGATCCTTCAGCATATTATGCCCACATAAGGAGGTCTTATGAAAATCAATAATTTTGAAAAATTTACAGCCAAAGTTGAATCCGGAAGTTGTGCCCTCGGAATGGTTATCACTCTCACTGATCCGGCTGTCAGTGAACTGGCTGGCGATGCCGGATTTGATTTTACGTGGATCGACATGGAACATTCGCCTCTGACCATTCAGGATGTTTCCGGACATATTCTGGCATTGCGCGGGACAGATTGCGCTCCCTTTGTCCGTGTCGCAGGAAATGATCCTGCCTTGATCAAACCGGTTGTTGATCTTGCGCCTGCCGGAATTATCGTTCCTATGATCAAATCTGCGGAGGAACTGGAAGATGCTGTTTCTGCATGCCGTTATCCGCCGGAAGGAACCAGAGGCTGCGGTTTGAGACGGTCTGTTCATTACGGTGCAAAACCGACATCTGTCTATTTTGCGGAATCTGACAGGGAACCACTGATCATTGCACAGATTGAACATATTGAGGCTGTCCGGAATCTGGATGAGATATTGAAAGTCAAGCATCTGGGAAGTATCTGCATCGGTCCTTACGACCTTTCCGGGTCCATGAATAAATTTGCCAGTCCGGACGACCCGGAAGTCGGAAAAATTGTTGATGAAATCTGTGAAAAAGCGCATCAGGCAGGGGTTACTGTTGGGGCGTTTGTTTCTGATATTGAAGTCTGGCGGAAAAGAAACCTGAACTGGGCAGCACTCACAACAGATTACGGTGCAATTTTCCGGACTTCAACTCAAATGATCAACCAATTCAACGGAAAGTAATATTTCAGAAAGGAAGATGATTATGGAAACTGTTTTTCATGGCATTGCCGGAAAACTCTGTATCAGCGAACCGGTACTTTTTGTCGATAACGAATCCCGCCGCCGGAGCGGTCACATGTCCCACGCAATGGTCGAATATGAGCCGGGACGGATCATCGCCTTCAACTCAAACTGTTCTCCGGACCGTCTGCGCGGACATGCTGCCCACGGCTGGATCGAATACCGTTTTTCCGATGATTACGGCAAAACATGGTCAGAAATCAATCTGTTGCAGTACTCCTGGGATGAATTCATTAACGGGGTCCATACCATCTCCATCGAAAAGGCGGTATGCTGCAACGGCGTGATCACTCTGTTTGCCGTGCGGAACTCTCAGTACGTTCCCATCTGCTGTGAGCCATGGGATACGCCTTATTATCTCCAGAGCTACGATAACGGCAAGACATGGACAGAACCAAAGGAGCTCAGCCCGTACAAAGGCAGAGTTTACGATGCTGTCGTGAAAGACAACGTGATCTATGCCATGGAAGTCTGCAACGACAACTTTATCTGCAAAGAACCGGAACACGTTTACCGTCTGTTCTGCAGCACCGATAACGGCAAAACCTTTGAAGAACGCAGCGTGGTCGGACTCAATGCTGTGGATCATGCTTACGGTTCTCTGCTGTTCCGCGATGACGGCAGTCTGGTCGCTTATTCTGACAACATCCCCAACGGCTTTGAGCTTGATGCAAGTGTCAGCCGTGACAACGGTTACACATGGGAACAAGTCCCCACGATGCACCTTGCAAAGGGGATGCGGAACGTTCAGGTCGCGAAACTCGGCAACGGCTATGTCATGCACGGACGCGGCAGCCATCCGGACGTCGGCAGCGGATGCGGCTTTGTCTTTTACACCTCCAAAGACGGCTTGAACTGGGATGACGGCTATTATCTGGAAGAGACCAAAAAGCTCTGTTATTACTCCAACAATCTGCTGGTACGCGAGCCCGGTCAGCCGGAAAAACTTCTGGTGCAATACTCTGATCTGTATCAGGAAGGAACATGGCGGGTGAACGTCAAACACCTTTGGCTGAGTTTTAATTGAAACGGATCAAAACGGGATTAACGGAGGCGTTTTCGCATAAAAAGCGAAGACGCCTTTTTACTTTTCAGCCATTCCCTGAAAAAATCTGTAAAAAAACTGAAAAAATCCCTCGCGTGCGCTTGCGTATGCGCGTAGGCGGGTGTATATTACCACTGAACTGAAATTTAAACAATTTATACCCAAGGTGAATTATGAGCGACGAAACCAACAATGGTCTGCCTCCGCAGGACGAAAATCCGATCGTTCCTGTTGAGGAAACTCAGATCCCTGCAGAAGGAGCGGTTCAGATGAATGATTATCCTTACAACATTGAGGATATCATGCACACTGCTTACCTGCAGTACTCCCTCAGTGTGAACGTGGGACGTGCGATCCCGGATGTCCGCGACGGTCTCAAACCTGTGAACCGCCGTATCCTTTACGGGATGAAGAAACTCGGTCTTTACAAATCTCATAAAACTGTCAAATGCGCCCGTGTTGTCGGGGAAGTCATGGGGAAATACCACCCCCACGGTGACGCTGCCGTGTACGATGCTCTCGTCCGTCTTGCTCAGTGGTTCTCTCTGAGAAACCCGCTGATCGAAGGTCAGGGTAACTTCGGTACCATCGACGGCGACCCTGCTGCTGCATCACGTTATACCGAGTGCCGCATGGAACGCATCGCAGAAGAAATGCTGGCGGATCTTGATAAAGATACCGTCAACATGGTCCCCAACTTTGACGAAACGGAAGTGGAACCCGAAGTTCTGCCCGCAAAGTTCCCCAACCTTCTGGTCAACGGAAGCATGGGTATCGGGGTCGGTATGGCAACCAACATTCCGCCGCACAACCTGGGTGAAATCATTGACGGTGCGGTTTACATCATGGAAAACCCCTCCGCCACAGCCACGGACCTTATGAAATATATCCCCGGTCCCGACTTCCCCACAGGCGGTATCATTTACGGTTTGACACCCATCCGCAAATTCTACGAAACCGGACATGGGGTCATCAAGATCCGTGCAAAAGCTGAAATTGTAGAAAAGAACGGCAAGGAATCCATCATCGTCACCGAAATTCCTTATGGTGTCAACAAGGAAATGATGGTCAAACGCATCGCCGACCTGGTTAAGGATAAAAAGATCGTCGGGATCACCGGACTCAGTGACCAGACAAGCTCCCGTACAGGGATCCGCATCGTCATCGACATCAAGCGCGGTGCCATGGCATCTGTCATCCTGACACAGCTTTTTGCCAATACCCAGATGGAAACCATTATCGGCTGCAACATGCTTGTGGTCGATATGAACCGTCCGAAGATCCTGACATTGCCGCAGGTGCTTCAGCGGTATATCGACCACCGTCTGGATGTGGTCACCCGCAGAACACGCTTTGAACTCAACAAGGCGGAAGCAAGAAAGCATATTCTGGACGGTTTGCTGATCGCAGTCAACAATCTGGACGAAGTCGTGAAAATCATCCGTTCCAGCCGTGTCCGTGAAGAAGCTCAGGAAGCATTGATCGCCCGTTTCGGATTCACCAAGATCCAGGTCAAGGCAATTCTCGACATGAGATTGTATCAGTTGACCGGACTGGCAATCGATGAACTCCAGAACGAATATAACGAACTGGTCAAACAGATCGAATACCTGAGAAGCCTCCTTGCTTCCCGTGAACTCCGTCTCGGCGTCATCAAGGAAGAGTTGCTGGAAGTCAAGGCAAAATATGCCACCAAACGTCTTACCGAAATCACCCATGACACCGGTGATATTGACGTTGCAGACCTGATCCCGCACCACTCCTGCGTGATCACCGTTTCCAACACCGGATACATCAAACGCGTCCCGGCTGACACCTACGAAACCCAGCATCGCGGCGGTAAAGGCATCATCGGCATGGAAACCAAAGATGAAGATTATGTGGAACATCTGTTCAACGCTGACAGCCACGATATCATTCTGTTCTTCACCAATAAGGGTATCATGCACTGGCTGAACGTGTACGAAGTTCCGGAAGGAGCCCGTACCGGCAAGGGCAGAGCCATCACCAACCTGCTGAAGATCGGTGAAGGCGAACAGATCCGCTCCATGATCACCATCCGCAAGGATATGTTTGAAAATCCTGACTTCTGCGTTGCAATGGCAACCAGAAACGGTGTGATCAAGAAGACCCCGCTCCGAGAATTCAAGAATCTCCGCAAGATCGGTATCCGTGCGGTCAATATCGACGATGGCGATGATATCGTGGCAGTCGAGATCGTTGACGGTCACTCCGAAATCATCCTTTCCACCGAAAAGGGTATGGCTTGCCGCTTCTACGAACAGGAAGTCCGTGCAATGGGTCGTGCCGCACGCGGTGTGACAGGAATCCGCTTCAAACTCGATGGTGACTGCGTGGTCGGAATGGAAGTCGTTCCGGCAGAAGGCGCAGCTCCGCAGATGGAAGAACTTCCCGAAGGCGCAGAAACTCCGGAAGTCCCCGAAGTGGAAGAACCCGCTGAAGAAACCGAAGGCGCAGAAGGCGAAGAGATCATCGAAGACACCGGAAAACCGCAGCTTCTGATCGTCACCTCCGGCGGTATGGGGAAACGCAGCTATGTGGAACACTACCGTCTGACCCGCCGCGGTGCAAAGGGTGTGAAAAACATCAACCTCCGCGATGGTGAAACCGTTGTTGCATCTGTCCAGATCAGCCACGGCGATGAAATCATCATCACCACCGAACGCGGTCAGGTCGTCCGTATTCCTGTGGATGAGATCCGCATTGTGGGAAGAAACTCCAAGGGCGTGAAGATCATGGATCTCCGCAAGGGTGACAAGATCACCGGCGTGGCACGTCTGAAAGAGTTGGAAGCTCTCCCCGGCGAAGAGGAACGGAAAGCTGCTGAAGCAGAAGCCGCTGCAAATGCAGAAGCTCCCGCAGAAGAAGCTGTTCCGGCTGAACCAACCGCAGAAACGACTCCGGTAGAGCCCGTAGAAGTTCCTGAAGAGTCAGAAGACGATTCCGGTACGATCTGAAAACTCTGATCAACAGGGCTGTTGCAACACCGGAAAGGATTGTAACAGCCCTTTCTTTTACAACCGGTATAGACATTTTCTACTTTTTGTGCTATAATGTCCGGTATAGAAAAAAATTTTAACCTAGCAGAAAGGAAGTTTTTATGAGAAGATTGCTTCTTGCGGCAGGATTGTTATTCTGCTCTGCTGCGGCACTCCATGCAAATATGCGGGAAGTCTCTTTTTACTGCGCCAGACCGGCGAAAACTGCACCGGTTCTGGATGGTAAACTGGATGATCCCTGCTGGCAGAATGTGCCGGAATTCACCTCCACCTACGAATATTTCAAACCCAATCCGGGGCCCGGAAAATTGAAGAACTCCATCCGGATCGTCTATACGGATCAAGGGCTCTACATGGGAATCATCCACTATGTGGATAACCCGAAAGAGATCCGTGCGACGGTCACTGACCGGGATAATGGTTCTCTCTGGACAGACGACTGTACCGAAATCTATATTGATGCGGATGCGCAGGCGATCGGATGGCGGAAATTTGTTGTAAATACACTCAACACCGTCTCTGATATCTGGCGCATCGACTCTGCAGTTTTGCGGGAAGACTGGACCGCCGACGGCTGGGAAGTGAAGACACTCGTGACTGAAAACAGCTGGAATCTGGAAACCTTTTTCCCGTGGTCCATCTTCAACAAAAAAGCAGTTCCGGGTGATACCTGGATGTACTGCCATGTCCGTTATGCCTGGGGCGGCGGAAAGTTCACCGGGACGACCTCCTCTCCCGGCGGCAACTACTGTTCCACTTCCAACTTCGGATATCTTTACTTTGCTGCGGAAAACCAGAAAATCGATCTTGACGGAATCGCAAAGATGCTGGGCAGCAAGATTGCCCCGCCGTGGTGTCTGAGTTCCGGACAGGATGTGATCATCAATGAAGGAAAGGGACTTGCAAAGACTACTCTGAACGCCATGATCTCCAAGGAAAAGAAAATGGTGGAAGAGTATCTTTCTGTCAGAAATGTTCCGAAAAAATATCTTGCACAGAAAGAGAAACTGCAGAAAGAATATGCAGCGATCCTGAAGACGATGAAGCCATCCATTCAGATGGCGCGCTCCCTGAATTCTCTTGCCCGTCTGGCGCAGGAATATAAATGGGGCGTTATGCTTGAGAACGAATTCAACAACAAATAACGGAGATAGAAAACCATGAAAAAGCACTTTACTTTGATTGAACTGCTGGTGGTTATCGCAATCATTGCGATCCTCGCCGGAATGCTTCTGCCGGCGTTGAACAATGCCAGAGAAAAAGGACGTTCAAGCAACTGCATAGGAAGTATGAAACAGATGACTCAGGCAGCACTTCTTTATGCGCAGGATCATCAGGATCAGGTTCCTAATGTGAATTGTTCTTACCGCGATGCCAATGGGTATGCTGACTACCACTGGCAACGCAAGCTGACCCAGCAATATGTTGGTAAGGATCATGTAAAATTGCGCATTTGTCCGACAATGGAAAATATCTATAAGGTAAAATCCGGCGGAAGGTACTGGAGCGAGACAACTTACGGTATGAATGATGCCGGGGCATACGGTGCCAGCTATGGGAACGCAAGTCTTTATCCCATTGGCGGAAGAAAACTGAGCCACATGAAACTGGCATCCCGCGGTTCCATGTTCGTGGAAAATTACGGTCACTGTTCCTTTTCTGCAACCGATACCGCACTCGCAAATATTGAAGGGAATACAGGCACATCGAATCCCGCCTTTATCCACCTCGACAGAATTAACGTAACCTACATGGATGGTCACGCCGCAACATTGGGCAGAAGAGATGTCCCCTGTTATGAATCCTATCCGGGAGAAGCGCAGGCAAAACGGATCAATACGATCTTTGTCCGTGCAGAAACCAGAAACCCGAATTATCCGACCATTGAAGGCTTGTAATAAAAGGAGAACGCTATGAAGAAACTGATTACTCTTCTTCTGTTTGCGGTAACGGTTTTTCCGCTGCTGGCAAAACATGACAGTGCTTATTTGAACAAAGTCTCCCGGGAATATGTGACTCCGCATTACAAGTTCCAGCAGAAAGATGATGCAAAACTCATCAAGCCGCTGTTTATTCTTATGCGTTCCGGAACCCGTGATGCAGTGGAAGTCCTTCAGCGGATGAATATGGATGCATCACATTTTCTGGTTTACGGACGGTTTATTTTTGCCCATGAAGACATGTACGAAAGCACCCATGAAGGAACCAGTGTTTTTGAAAAGGAAAAAGAACTTTCCGAAACTCTTTCCAGAGAGTATGATGTCTATATCATCGGTCAGTTTGAGTTTCTGAAACTGCCGAAAATGGCGCAGTTCCAAATCCTTGATGCTGTCAGAAACGGAAAATCTCTTATCATTGTCAAATCCGGAAGAGTGGGAAAACTCCCTTACCGGAAACTTTATGAAAAACCCATTGACCTGCCCCGGGAACTGAAATTGTTCCCCAAAGTGACGAAACGATCTATCGTTCAGGCATATCAGGTGGGAAAAGGAAAATATATCACTGTCTCCTGGGGCGTTCAGGAAAATATTGTCGGAAGAAGCATTCTCCCGGGGCTTCCGTACAGCAATCAGTGGAAGACGCAGAACGAAAATGCCGCTGCATTTTTTGCAATGCTCTGCCGGTATGCTGCCGGACGGGATCTGACCGTTAAAAATCCGGAGATCCGGATCCGTGATGCCTGGAACAACGATGTCACGAATGTGAAATCACTGCCCGGCGGAACTTATTACAAGGATCTGATCGGCAGCAACGGCGCATTCAAGGTGGAAGCGTTCAAAGTCACCTCGCCCATCGGACAGGTCAAAATC
>SUVT01000163.1 GCA_015061845.1 Lentisphaerota bacterium | reverse complement strand
AAGACTATCAGGATCTCCCCGGACAATGCCTTTGTATGCTGAAAAAAAATTACCCGGCAATCGTTCTTGTTCCGAAAACAAACCATCCGATGAAGTGGGCTGATCACGACTGGACACTGACTGAACATCATCAGAAAGAACGCCCCCTGTCCTCTCTCCGGGCAACCTATGAACTCGTCCAGCATCTGCTGAAAACAGATCCCGGACTGGATGCAAAAAAGGTCTATATCATCGGTCAATCCATGGGCGGGTTCGGGACATGGGATTTTATCACCCGTTACCGTCATATCATCGCAGCCGCTGTTCCTGTCTGTGGCGGAGGTGATGTGGAGACGATGAAACAGATTGCCGATTTGCCCGTCTGGATCTTTCATGGCGGAGCAGATGATGTTGTGCCTGTTGAAAATTCAAGAAAACTTTTTGCTGAACTCAAGCGGCTGGGAGCCCCTGCCCGTTATACGGAATACAATCAGGTTCTTCATGCCTCCTGGACACCTGCTTATAATGATGAAAATCTGTTTCGCTGGCTGTTTGATCAGAAGCTGAAGTAATGGAAGATCGATACCAAAATGCAGAAATCTTTTTTCTCAATTTCCGGGAATTGAAAAAGAGTTCTGCTGAGGGATAATGGTATCGCAATTTTCCAGAAACCAGCAAACATTTTCATTCTGGCGCACCGCAAAAAACGGATCGGCTTTCCGATGAGGAGGTCGTCCGGCAAGCTGGAACGTTGTTTCCAGAATCAGAAGAACATCATGTTCGATCGCCTTGATCCGCTGCATAATCGCCTGCCAATCATTGATCCCCTGTCCAGGCATCCAATGTAATTCATCAATGCCGTCATAATCACTGATATGGAATGTTCTGATCCGCGGAGCAAGTTCTGTGATCATATCAGGAATTTCTTTGTAACGATCCATGGTATGATTCACATCAAAACAGATCCCGACATGTTCAGCATCAAACCGGGACGTTATTGTTTGAAGTTCTTTCACACTGTTTCCAATGCAGGTACGGGGAAGATATTCCACATTAATGGAAAAATTCATTTCTTCTGCGACCGGAAGCAGATCTTCAATGGAACGGCAGACCTGATCGATTCGCTGCGGATGTTCTTCCATCGGCGGCTCATGGCTGGCATGAAGGGTGACATTGGGAGCCATCATATCAGCATTATCACGGATCAGTTTTGCAAATCGTCCCATGATCTCTTTCCGTTGTTCTTCATCCAGAACGGAGGGATCCCAAACTTTTCCACCCCCAAAAAACGGCAGATGTACACTTGCAGAACGGATTTTTCCCTCTTTCAACAAACTGCGCATCAGAGAACATGCCAGTCTGGCTTCTTCATTTTCTTCAACACAAGCAAGAAAACTGATTTCCAGATTGCGGAATTTGCTTTTCCTGAACGCCTCAGCCAATGCTGGCGTAACATAAGGACTGGAAGCAACAGAATCTGAAACTGCATAAGAAATCATTGTGTAATCCTTTTATTATATGTTACAGTAATCCCGGGAACAAGGACATCTGTTAACAAAAAATATAGCATTAAGAAATAAATTTTTCAAGAAAACAGATGTCACATGACAATAAAAAATCGGGAAGAAAATTTCTGAATCTTCTTCCCGAATATTTTACAAGGCTGAAAAGATATTATCCTCAGCGAAGTTCCACGCCTAAACCGCGTTCCAGTTTCACACGCAGTTTTTCGTGTGCCTGGTTGACTTCTTCGTCCGTCAAAGTCTTTTCCGGACTGCGGAATGTCAGGGTGTAAGCCATACTCTTCTTGCCAGCCATAGTGTCATCAACAAAGATGTCAAAGAGCTGAACATCGACAAGATTCTTCACTCCGGCACGGCGGATGAAATCAAGAACCTTGGCATTTTCCATTTCCAGCGGAGCAAGAAATGCAACGTCACGGGTCGTTCCGGGGAACGGTGACAGCTTCTGATATTCTTCCGGCTTTCTGGCTGCATTCAGAAGAGCGTTCATGGAAAGAACCGCCATATAAAGCGGTGTCTGCAAACGCATTCCCTTGGTCAGCTTGTCAGCAGCTCTTCCGAAGAAACCGACACTCTGTTTACCGAAGAACAGTTCTGCACATTCGCCATTGCAGAATCTGCTGTCCTGAGCAGCTTTCACAGTGTAATTCACAACGCCGAGAATTTCCAGCATTCCTTCCAGACATCCCTTCAGATCATAGAAATCATAGGTTTCTTTGAGTTCTGCGGAGAAACGTTCCGGATGACGGATGCCGGTCATGGCGATCATCAATTCATCCCGTTCTTCCGGGAAATTTTCCTTGTTGGCGGAAAAGACTCTGCCGATTTCAAACAAGGCAAGATTCAGGTTCCGGCGGGAAATGTTCCGTCTGACAACATCAAGCATTCCTGCAAGAAGAGAGGGACGCATGATGGCTAGTTCGGAACTGATGGGGTTCACAGGCTTCAACAGATCTTCCGCAGCAAAACGGGTGTCCTGAAGAGCTTCTTTTTCCCCGATCATACTGCCGCAGACACATTCAAACAAGCCGCAGCTGACCAATGCCGTGCGGACACGGTCGGTCGGAGCAAAGGTATCTTCGGAGAACTTCTGTGCCTGAATCGCTTTGACAGGAATTTCAGGGATCTTATCCAAGCCATAAATACGGGCAGCTTCTTCTGCAAGGTCAGCTTCTTCTTTCACGTCTGCACGGTAGGACGGAGGAAGAACCAGAGCTTCGCCATCACGCAGCGGATTGACTTCAATACCGAGTTTTGAGAAGATGGATGCCAATTCAAGATCGGAAATTTCCATTCCAAGCAGAGAACGGATCTTCTGATAACGGCAGCGGAATTCCTGGGGCTTTGCATAGTTTGCAGCCACACTCACAAGCGGAGAAACCAGTTCGCCGCCGGCAAGTTCAAGAATCAATTTTGCTGCACGGGCAGATGCTTTTTCAACCATTTCGGGGTCAACACCGCGTTCATATCGGTGAGAAGCATCGCTCTTCAAATTTAATGCGGCTGAGGTAAAGCGGATGCTGGACTTATCAAAGTAAGCAGCTTCCAGAACGACTTCTGTTGTTTCCGGACGGACACCGCTGAATTCCCCGCCCATCACACCGGCAATGGCAACAGGTTTCTTTTCATCAGCGATCACAAGCATGTCCGGTTTCAAGTCATATTTCTTGCCGTCAAGAGCTGTAATGGATTCACCCGCAGAAGCACGGCGGACAACGATCCCGCCATCAAGCAGAGCGCGGTCGAATACATGCAGAGGTACACCAAGTTCCAGCATCACATAGTTGGTGATGTCAACGATATTGTCGATGGAACGGATTCCGACAGATTCCAGACGGTTTTTCAGCCAGTCGGGGCTGGGGCCAACCTTGACGCCCTTGATCACACGGGC
>SUVT01000067.1 GCA_015061845.1 Lentisphaerota bacterium | reverse complement strand
TAAGGACTACACCCAGTGGGGAATCGATCAGGGCTGGGGCGACTACATGCTCTACGGTCCTGTCCACGGTCTCGGTATCCAGGAAACTGAATCTCCCTGGATCGAAACCACCTCCAAGTACAAACTTCAGGAAAACATGACCTATCAGATCGATACCTTCTTCACCGGTAACGGTTATGGTCTCCGTTGGGAACGCGGCTGTATCATCAAGAAAGACGGTTGCGAACTCCTCTCCAAGAAGTTCATGTCTCTCAAGGATTGCAAACTCGACTGATTTTGCATCTCACAAGAGAATACGAAAAAACTCCGGTTCAAGCGAGCCGGAGTTTTTTTTTGAATTTGCCTCTTGAAACGTTGAAAAAAATTTATTTCCAGTCAGAAAAATTGGCTTTCTTTTTCAGTTCATAGTCCGGATGGTTCAGAAGTTCACTGAAGAAGTGATGCCCGGTAATGCTCTCCACCTTATCGACTGGAACGATAAAACTTTGGATCCGGCGTTTGGATGGCTGATTCGGAATGATGAATGCGATCATCTTCCGCGGCGGTGTCAAGTCGAGAACCACCTTGTAAAAAGCGATGGGAACAGCGATATTTGCCTTTCCCATTTTCTTATAATCTTTTGCGAAAATCGGACCCGTGATCACGCAGATCCGTTCTTCCTGAATTGCCCACTGCCGGACTTTTGTTTCCACCCGTTTCCAAATTCCTCTGTTACAGCCGGGAATCTGGGGCGACATATTCGTCATGTAGAACGATTCTTTTTCGGTCAGGACGGAATACGTCATATCTGCAGCGGGAGCGAGATGTCCCCTGTCATATCCGGTGCGGCTGTAATCAGAAGGTTTGACCGCATTTTTTTTGATTGCAGGGTCAGCTCTGAATTTGTTTCTGCGGGGAACCTGCTTTTTTTGCAAATTCTCCGCTTCAAGTATATAGCTGACCCAGATCGCCTGCTTGTATTTCTGGCTGTAACCGAGAGAATATCCCTTTTTATTCAGGAGGACATCGCTGTCGCTTGGAATCCCGTAAAAGAGATGCTCAGATACCGGTTCCGAACAAAGAATGAACGGAAGAAGAAACAGGAAAAACAGAAAATTTTTGATTCGGGTCAGCATGGCCTGCTCTTCAGGTGATTATTTTCCGGAATATTCCTTGAGGACATCCGCAATGCGTTTCCAGCTGAGTTTTGGACGTCGGAACTCATCGACAGCACCCTTGTTGTTGTAACCGCGCGGACGGTCGATAACGGCAAAGATCCTGTTGTAGGTTTTTGCATTGGAGAACTGCCACATGGCAACACCTGACGCTCTGGGACTTTCCAGAATGTATCTGGTTGCAATTTCCAGCAGATCAGCCTGATATTCTTCGGACCACTGAACTCCGGAATGATCTCCGATGATTGCCGCTGCTCCGATCTCTGCAATGATGAACGGCTTGTCGATATATTCCGGCTTGGAGGCAAATTCTTCCAACTCCTGAATCTTTGGAACAACTCTGCCCAATCCTTCGGATTCTTCATCTTTGAGATAGTCGTACCATCCGGGGTAGGCATTGATGGAAATGATATCCACCAGATCCATGCAGATATCAGCCTGTTGACGGTTGGAGGCAAAGGTGATGGGGCGGGAGGGATCCAGGGCGCGGATCGTCTTGCAAAGCTGTTCAATACATTCGTGTCCTTCCTGAGTATCGCTGGCACATTCGTTGAGGAAGCCCCACATGATCACGCAGGGATGGTTGATACTGCTGCGGACCATTGCTGCGGTTTGCGCACATTGGAATTTCCGGAAATTTTCATTGCCAAGCTGAGCTTTGGAATTTCCCCATCCGAGTGATTCTTCCCAGACGAGCAGCCCCATGCGGTCGCAAAGATCAAGCATGGCTTTGCTCTGTTTGTAATGACATCCCCGGATGAAGTTTGTACCCTGCTGTTTGATAAGCTGAAGGTCGGTATAAATCAGGAATTCCGGAACGGCTGCACCGAATGCCGGATGGCTTTCGTGACGGTTCCATCCGATCAGTTTGATTGGTTTTCCGTTCAGCAGGATCTTTCCGGCTTTACATTCAATCGTTCGGATCCCGAAGGTGACAGTCAATTCGTCATCGGCAGTGGAAGCCTTGAGGGTGTGAAGATTCGGCGTTTCTGTGGACCAGACTTTGAAATCGGGGACATTGCAGCGCAGTTCACCTTTTCCGTCTTTGACGGGGCAGGGGATTGCGGCTTTTGCAGTATCAAAAAGAAGATCAACGCTGGAAATCTCTTTGCTTGTTTCCACTCTGACGAGCACTTCGCCTGTTTCAGTGTTCTGCGGGAGAACTTCCACTCTGTCGATAAACTGTTCCGGAAGTTCCGTCAGAGTGACACTGCGGTAGAGTCCGCCGAAGGGATAGAAATCATAAAATGGGGAGAATGTGGAATCATCGCCTTTGAGGACGAAGTTATCGGCAGAGACGATGAGTTCATGTTTTCCGGGCGCACCTGCATCGAAGATCAGGATCTGCGGCGTGTAGGGCTGATCGTGGAATGCGATTTTTTTTCCGTCCCAGAGGATTTCTCCCCGGAGTCCGGCTGCTTCCAGTTCCAGTTTCACTTTCCCGCCGCATTCAACGAATGTTCTGTAAATGCCTGTTCCGCGTTTATTTTCATAATGAGCGACTGCATCGAAACAGCCGGGAACAGTGATCCGTTCCTGGTAGGTCAGTGTTGAAAAATCAACTTCCTGCCAATGTTTTTTGAACAGGAATTCAAAATCCCAGATTCCGTTCAGATTGTGAACTTTTCTCATGGTAAAATCTCCTCAGTCAGTATAAATATTTTCAGTATGAAACATATTGTCAGCAAACGTAATGCGCCGGAAAATCCCTTTTTTTGTCAGGGAACCGGCACAAACTTCACCGCGTCCGGTAAAGTCAAGCAGTTCGTAAGGCTTGTGCAAATGTCCGCAAAGGACGAGATCGATATCGCCGGAATCCACAAATTTCCGGGCGTTTTCGGCTCCGTAAAGTTTCCGTCTGGAACCGGGAATTCCTTTTTCGACTTTGAGCCATGGGAAATGGGATAAGGCAATCAGCGGTTTTGTTTTCTCCGCACACTCTTTTTCAAGGAAGTCTACGGATTCCTGTTTGAAATATCCGCAGGAGAGAACCGGAGAAGTCGGAACCGCTGAATGGAAAATCAGGAAAGAACACTCATCCGTATCAAATCTGGAAGGAGCGGTTTCAGAGCCGGTAAGGGCAAGCCGGAATTCCCGGAGAGCATCCACACATTTCTGATTCCGGACATAACAATCATGATTTCCGGGAGTGTAAAGAATGGGGATCCCGGATTTGATCAGCGGCTGAAGGATGTTCAATGCTTTTTCAAACTCTTCCGGTTGGGAACAAGTCGTGGCATCCCCGGTAAAGACGATCACATCCGGTTTTTCATCCAGAATCATAGGGACGGCTTTTTCCAACCGTTCCTGCCGGTAAGCGTGTCTGCGGAAAATTGCTCCATTGAGATACCCGATAAAGCGTTTGTCGAAAAGTGCAGAAACCGAACCCAGCGGGGCAGAAATATGAATGTCGGAAAAATGGATGATCTTCAACATATTTTTCCCTTTCAGAACGGTGGATCATCATCGTTGAAATCGGGGGATGGATCGTTGTTCCTCCGTATGGAATAAAGCAGATCGATCAAATAATCATGCATCATCCCGTTTGCCTCCAGATGGGCATCTGCATGAGCGCGCAGTTCCGGAGACTCTTTTTCCAGCAGACGCAGCTCTGCAGCCAATTTGTTCTGGAAAGAGAGAAGGCGTTTAACGACAGCGATCATGAGTGCATCCGGGATCTCCGCATCTTCATATTCTGCTGCGGCACGTTCTTTCTCCATGAACATGTCGATAAGATCTGCAGAACGCGCCATGATTTGACCGTACAAAGTCAGGATCCTCATGATTTTCGGACGGAGTTCCTCTCGGGTGCAGGTTGCAGCTCCCAGAGCAAAATCCCGGGCAAGGACGGCACTGTTATGATAGACTGGCGCACCTTGCACAGCCCGCCAGTTTTCCCCTCCGGCAAAGGGAAGCATATCCTGATTTTCTGCCGATTCATCATAAGGAACCGGTCCCCAGTCATCGTCTTCTTTCTCTGTGCCGAGCCGCCGTTTGATCGTCCGCATAAGAATACTGTCTTCTCCCGGAAGGTCGATATATTTGGGCAGTTCCGTGATATAAGCGGAGACCCGGGCATCATCCTTCCGGATTTCCCGTTCCCAATCGAATTCATTCCAGGAGAAACAATCTTTATAATCCATTACGGTATCTCTCAGAGAAGTCTGGACTTCACCTGTTTTTCTTCTTTCTTGACGGCATCGATTCTGTTGGCATCGCCCCAGAGGTCTTCCAACTGGTAAGTCATTCTGGATTCCGGGGTGAAAATATGGATCATGACATCGCCCATGTCAACGATGATCCAGTTACTTTCGGGGGTTCCGTCGATTTTTCCGCGGACATCGAATTTTTCTTTGGCTTCCTTCTGAATATTTTCAGAGATTGCCCGGAGGTGCGGTGCGGAAGTTCCGGTGCAGATGACAAAATAATCAGCGATTGCGGAAAGTTCGGTCATTTCCATGACCACGATATCCGCTCCTTTGCGTTGGTCGGCAACGTTTGCACAGAAACATGCCAGTTCCTTTGCTGTCGGCTTGACAGCTTTTGTTTCTTCATTCATGTAAAATCTCCTCTGTCGGATATACCCCATGACCTGATCCGGGATCCCGGAGGGAACCTTTCCTTCCGAAAGTTTCTGTCTGATCTCTGTTGAAGCAAGGTCAGAGAGCGGCAGGTCTGTAATTGCACCCGACAATAATTTTTCCGCAATGTTCTGCGGCCAGTGTTTCAAAAGTTCTTCAAGATCGGGTGTTTCTCCCGGTCTTGGACAAAATATGATCCGGAACCGTTCTGCCAGCTCTCCGGCACGATGCCATGTATGAAGCTGTGCAAGACTGTCTCCGCCGATCAACAAAATATATTCATGCTCCGGATGTGCTGCTGTGAGGGATTCCAGCGAGTCTATGGTGTAAGAAACGCCGCCGCGTTCCCCTTCCAATCCGGAAACCGACATATTTTTCCGTTCCCCCACAGCCAGTTCCATCATTTTCAGACGGTCAGCGTAGGGGCTTCTTCCTTTCAGGATCTTATGCGGCGGAATCCACGCCGGAACAAACATGACATGGTCCGCAATTCCCTTTTCGAGGACTGCTTCAGCCAGGGCAAGATGTCCTTTGTGTGGAGGATCAAAAGTTCCCCCGAAAAACACAATTCTCATAAATTTTCCGGTCTCCGCTTGAATAATATCTGAATATGTGATATTTTAACTCATTTTTCAAGATAAACAAGTGGAGTTTTTAAAATATGTTGAAGAATTTTCATTTTTTTTCAGGTTCTGCAGCATTTCGGTCCGCAAAAAAGGCAGTTGAACAGCTGCGAAGAGCCGGATACCTTGCTTATTTCGCCGGCGGGGCAGTTCGCGATTTGCTGATGGGACGGGCTCCTGCTGATATCGATATTGCAACTTCTGCGACCCCGGAACAGATCCATGAAGTTTTCCCGAAAACCCATGATTCCGGAGTCTCGTTCGGAGTCGTGACAATTCATATTGACGGCTTTTTGTTTGAGACTGCAACATTCCGGAAAGAGTGCGCCTATTCTGACGGGCGGCATCCCGGACAAACGATTTACACCGTCTCCCCGCAGGAAGATGTGGCACGTCGGGATTTTACCATAAACGGCATGATGCTTGACCCTGTCAATGGGGAGATCCTCGACTTTGTCGGCGGACTTGAGGATCTGAAACGGGGGATCATCCGGACGATCGGCAATGGAGAAGAACGATTCCGGGAAGATGCGTTGCGGATCCTCCGGGCTGTCCGGTTCCATGCCCGTTATAACTTCCCTATGGCTTCTGAAACTGAGGACGCTGCCCGGAAACTGGTTGGAAATTTGCGGGTTTTATCAGCAGAACGGATCAAGACTGAATTGGAAGAGATGCTGACCGGACCGAATCCGGAGTTGGCTTTCCGGACGTTGGAGCGTATCGGAGCGTTGGAGATCGTTCTTCCTGAAATCGCTGCTATGAAAGGAGTGGAACAACAGCCTGAATTTCATCCTGAAGGTGATGTCTTTGAACATACCATGATCATGCTGCGGATGATGGCGCATCCAACCCCGGAAACCGCTTGGAGCGTTCTGTTCCATGATGTCGGAAAACCGGAAACGTACAGATTGCATGAGGATGGAAAAATCCACTTTTACGGACATGAGGCAGTCGGGGCAAAAATGGCAGAACAGATCATGCAGCGATTGCGCAGTTCCAGAGAGTTAACCGATATCGTCAGTGCTGCTGTCAGAAACCACATGCGTTTTACGGCAGCTCATAATATGCGCCGGAACACACTGCGCCGTTTGATTTCAGAAAAGAGTTTTCCGGCAACACTGGAAGTGATCCGCATGGATTGCGCTTCCTGCCACTGTATTATGACGGATTATCTTTATCTGCTTGATTTTCTCCATGAACTGAATGGAGAACCGGCAGTTCCGCCGCCATTGCTGACGGGGAAAGATATGATAGATCTCGGTTACAAACCCGGACCTGGAATGGGGAAAATACTGAAAAAGATTTCTGATTTACAGCTGGATGGTGTTCTGACCAGTCGTGAAGATGCGATAAAATACTTGATTTCAGAAAAAGGATCGTGAAGTTCCCGCAGAGATATTACGGATTTTTTTGATTTACGGGAGGTAATTTCAAAAGTCTTCAAAAATGGCAGAAAATTCTTGTTGCGATTTGCAAATGGAGCGTTTTCGGTGGTTACCCTTCCTCCTTCGCTGAAGCTACGGAGGACAAGCTGGGTAGCCACGCTCAAACTACCATTTCCAACTCATCAACAATCTTTTTTCAGCCAAATTTTGCCGGACTTTTGAAATTACCTCGCGGGATTAAAAAAGAAAAAACGCAGAAAGAATTTGAATTACGGAAAAAACAGTGTATAGTATTTTTGAAAACAAAAACACTTACATTTAACAGGCAGGTAGCGTTATGGCTCAAGATGTAAAAAAGATTGCATTGAGTGAATTACTCGGAGACCGGGTGTTTATTCTGAAAGGAAAACAGCAGAAGAGTGATGTTTTCAAAGTTCTGATCGATTCTGTTGCAGAAGTGGAAGGAATGATCCAGCGGGAAGATTTGGAATGGGGCGTTCTTCACCGGGAAACTATCATGAGTACCGGGATCGGTAATGGGATCGCAGTTCCCCATGTCCGTTCAGAAAATATTGAAAAAGCCTGTATGGCACTGGCAATCGTTCCGGATGGAGTTTCTGATTATCAGTCTCCCGATATGAAACCTGTTCAGCTCGTATTTCTGATTGCCGCCGGCGGAACTCAGCGTGCAAAACACTTGAAGATCCTTTCAGCCATCGGTTCTCTCTTTTACGACGGCAGATTGAAAGCTGCATTTCTGGCATCATCCGATGCGAAGAACTGTCTGGAAATCCTTACCAGAGCAGAAGGCTGAACCCGGAAAGGTTAAACGATGCAGAGAGGGAAATTTGCATGGATCGCAGAAGCCTTTGCCTGTGCGCTTCTGTTTTTACTTCCGTTGAAATTCGGAACTCTTGTGGCGATTCCCAATCTTACAATGATTTACTGGAGTGACCCGGTCGCTCTGTTTGTTGGAGTCTGGCCCTTTCCGGTTTTTCCGGTATTGGCATGTGTATTTCTGCTGGTCTCTCTTCTCTTTGTTCCCGGTGAGATCTTTCCCGGGAAAGCTGGAAAATTTGCCGGATTATGGCTTTTGATGGCGGTTGTTTCTTTTGCCGGAGGAATTGCCAAAGGAACCCCGCCGGATGCCTTCCCTTATTTTATGGATCACGTTCTGTCCATGGGGGCATTTCTGCTTGGTTTTGTCCGTGTTGCAACTTACAACAAGAAAGTGATTGAGTATTTTTATGCTGCATTCAGTGTGGCATTCCTGATTTCCCTTGGAATCGGGCTGAATCAGTATTTCCATGGCTATCAGGATACGATCGATCAGCTTCAATCAAGCAGTACGGGCAGCATAAATGCGGGGATCGTTTGGAAGCTGCAGCAGATGCGTGTTTCTGGTGGTTTTGCAGCTTGCAATGCCTTTGCCGGATATCTGGTTCTCGGATTGCCCATAACACTTGCCTGGCTGTGGAGAATGGGAAGTCGTTTCTCGCCACCGATGGTTTCCAGAATTGTTTTTACCGTACCCGTGTTTCTGGTAAGTATATTTCTGTTGATCAAGACAGGCAGCCGCGGTGGTGTTCTATCATTGATCGCTGCGGTTTTTATGCTGTTGTTTGCCTCAAAAATGACAAAAAAATGGAGATGGAGCCTGTTCTCTCTGATTCCGCTTGGAATTCTCGGAATGACTGCTCTGGTTTTGCTGGGACGCGGTGGAAAATCCATTCTGTTCCGTCTGGATTATTTTCAGGGTGCGTTCCGGATGATTGCAAATTCTCCGCTGTACGGTGTCGGATGGGGTGGTTTCCAGCGGCACTTTATGAAAATGAAATTGATTTATGATCCGGAAGCCCCGGCATCTCCCCACAGTTTTCCGCTTTCGCTGGGATCTCAAGCAGGTGCAATTGCTTTCCTGACAGCCTGTGCGATTTTGATCGTCGGTTTTTATTTTCTGTTCCGGTATTTATTGAAGACTCCTTTGCGTGAAAACTTGCAGGATGACCGCATTATGCTTGCAGGTTCCATTGCAGCCATTTCCGGTTTTACTGTTCATTGTTTACAGGATATTCTGTTTGAAACGCCGGGCGCGATCCTCTGTTATGCCGCAGTTGTGATTCTTGCATTGATTCAGATCGAACCGGAAGAATCTGCTCCCGGATTGGAGAAGAAACGTCCGGCATTGCGTTTTGTATTTTTATGTGTTGTTATCATCTATGCCGGAATCGGTTTATATTTTGCCGGGAAAGTTCTTGTCTTTGACCGTTCACTGGCAACGCTGAATGATATGACTGATTACCGGGTTATTCCACCGGATGAGTATATGAAAATAGATCCGTCCGAAGTCCAGAGTGCTTTTGCAGAAACAATAAGCAAAAATCCTGCATCACCTTATCCATACATGACATTAAGCGATTTTTATATGACCCGCGGCGATATTGAGTCTTCCAAGACGATGGTTCTCAAAGCTCTGGAATTGGATCCGGATTCTGCGGCATTCAATATGAGAATGTACCGGATATTATATTCGCAGAAGAAGTTCGAGGATGCGGCTGTTTATCAGGCGCGTGCTGCGGAATTGTTTCCCATGAATCATAGATATAAGAATCCCCAGGGCGCACCACAATGAAAGGCAAGATTTATCTGGCAGAAAAACGCGGTTTCTGTTCCGGTGTCGAACGGGCTGTCAAAATAGTTTCTCAAGCTGTTGAGCAGGGACCTTACCCTGTAAGGGTTCTTCATGAAATTGTACATAACGAGAATGTCGTAAACGATTTTATCTCCCGTGGCGTTGAGTTTTATGAAGAACCGGATCCCGCATGGAACGGCGGTTGTCTGATTTTCAGTGCCCACGGAGTTGGGGAACAACTGGAGAATTCAGTCCGTTCAATGCCTGTAAAAGTAATTGATGCGACCTGTCCCCTTGTGAAACGGCTTCATGCTGTCGCTGTTGAATTGGAGAAAGATGGTTTTACTCTTCTGATGGCGGGGAAGCGGGCGCACCGGGAAACGGATGGCGTGATCGGCAGAGTACAGACCGCACCGGTCATTTTTGAAAATGCGTCTGAAACGGCAACGTTTGAACCGGAACCCGGACGGCGTTATGCAGTGATTTCACAGACCACGCTCAGTACGGATGAGTATGAACAGATCCTTGAACGTTTACGGAAAAAGATTCCGGATCTTCATGTTGCCGGAGGAATCTGTCAGGCAACGACCAGCCGTCAGGCAGCTGTGAAAAAGCTCTCCGAAAAATGCCGGAGAATTCTTGTGATCGGGTCCACAAAAAGTTCCAACTCCAAACGTCTGCGGGAAGTTGCGGAGAGTGCCGGAGCTGACGCTGTTCTTATTTCTGATGTGGATGCTTTGCCGGAATCCTTTTTTGAAACATCAGGGGATATCGGGATCACCAGCGGGGCAAGTGCCCCGGAACATCTTGTGAATGCTCTTGTTCAGAAATTGCTTTCCTGCGGGTGGGTGCTTTCTGATCAAAGTTTTCCCAGATAAGCCATGACTTTCTGAAGATCTTTCCAGACATCAGCCTTTGCCGCCGGATTCCTTAAAAGAAATGCCGGATGGTAAGTCGGCATGACCTGGATCCCATTGTATTCCATCCAGTTTCCGCGCAGACGGCTGATCCCGGTTTTTCCCATAAGGTATTTCAGGGGAACTGCGCCAAGCAGCACAATGACTTTTGGTTTTACAAGTTCAATTTGCCGTTTGAGGATCGGAATACAGGTTTCGGCTTCATCGTCAGAAGGATTTCTGTTTCCCGGCGGACGGCATTTTACGATATTGGCGATATAGACTTCTGAACGGTCATATTTCATAGCCCGGATCATCTTGGTGAGAAGCTCTCCGGCTTTGCCGACAAACGGAATGCCTTGCGCATCTTCATCTGCTCCCGGCCCTTCTCCGATAAACATGAGTTCTGTTTGTTCAGAACCGCAGCCGAATACCACATTGGTTCGAGTCGGAGCGAGCGGACATGCTGTGCATTGCATGGCGCACTGGTGAAGTTCCTGCCAGTTCATATTAGAAAGTTCGGGCAGGGGCATTGACACCGGAGCGGGCTTTTCCTGTACCGGTTCCGGTTCAGGAATTTCAATCGGGGGCAGGGGACTTGGTGCCGGAGCGGCAGGCTTTGTCTGAACCGGTTTCGTTACAATTGGAGTCCCCATGAATTCTGCAAGATCTTTTTTCCGGACAAAGACATTGCCGGAAGAGGTCGCTTCTTCCTTCATACAACGGATGATCTCATCAAAAATATCCATCTTTCACCCTTATTTTGAACAGTTGACCCAGCCGAACCAGATGGCAGTACACCATACCACAGACAGAACGATCCAGAGAATCGCTCCCTGCAGAACCGGGCGCAATCCCAGTTCTTTCAGCTTTTCCCTGCTGAGATTTGAGCCGATCAGGAAAAGTGTAACGATCATAAAATACTTGGAAAGATCCTTGATAAAGCTGCCGGCAGGGGCAACTGCCGGAATCCATGTGACCAGTGCTGCGGCAACCAGAAAACCGGGAATGAACCAGGGTACTTTGAACTTGATTTTATTTTTTTCTCCGGGTTCTTTATCTGCAATGAAAACAGATAAAAACATCGTGACGGGAATGATCCAGAGTGCCCGGGCAAGTTTCACAGTCGTGCCTACTTCCAGAGCAGTCGGTCCATACTGTACTCCGGCACCGACAACAGAACTCGTGTCATGGATCGCCAAAGCTGACCAATAACCGAACTGTTCCTGAGAAAATCCAAGCCAGTGTCCGATCACCGGAAATATCAGCAGTGCTACGGCATTCAAGGTGAAAACTGTTGCCGACGCAATGGCAATATCATGCGCTTTTGCTTTCAGGACGGGGGCGGCAGCCGCAATAGCACTTCCTCCGCATATCGAAGTCCCGACACTGACCAGATACATGGTATTTTTGGGGAGCTTCAAGAGTTTTCCAGTAAGAATGCCGAGTCCGATCCCCGCAGAGATCCCGATCAGAGTGTAGATCAAACCGTGAGCTCCTGCCTGAAGAACCTCAAGCAGATTCATTCCGCAACCAAGTCCGACAATAGAAGCTCCCAGCATGGGGGACGTGATTTTCGATGTGAATTTACTGAAAGGGTTGCCCCAGAGTACTGCAAAAATAATTCCGGAGATCACCGCGATTCCCGGCGCATAGTCCCTTGCCGGTTTCCAGAAATATGGAACTGCAAAAAAAGCTGCCGCAAGCAGAATGAAAACAATTTTTTTTACCATAGAAAAATCCTTCGTAAAAATCCGGTTGAATTATGGATAATATACCTCAAAAGTGAAAAACTGCAAGGTTTTTCCTGTTTTTTATTCAAATATTTCTCTTTCAGCGGAAAAACAGTTTTGAAATCTCGCAGATGTGTGCTAAATTACATGGCGACATAATTCTTAAAAACGACGGAACGAAAGAGATATCATGCTGAAAACATTGAATTGGTATATTGCAAAAAACTTTCTAGTGACATTCCTGACAGCGATTGGCGTGTTGACGTTCGGAATGACCGGAGCGCGGTTGGTCAAAGTCTTTGAATATATTTCTGCCGGAGTCGATTCTTCTGCAGCATTCAAATTCCTGCTGTATGTTCTTCCGGTTGCCCTTTCTTATACGATCCCGTGGGCTGCATTGGTTTCCATTATGCTTGTTTTCGGGCGTCTTTCTGCTGATAATGAAATCACCGCCATGCGTGCTTGCGGGGTTTCCATCCTCCAGATCGTTGCGCCGATCATTGCGATCACTTTCTGCCTTTCCTGTGTCTGTCTTTATATCCAGATGGAAGTCGGTCCGACAAACCTTGCCAAATCCCGCGATGTCGTTAAAATGGTTGCGCTGGATTCCCCGATGGCTCTGTTCAAACCGGGTGTGCCGCAGCAGTTTGACGATATGAAGATCCTGATCGACAGCAAAGAAGATGACGGAACGATCCGCGGGGTACAGATCTACCGCATGGAAGGAACCGAGGTCAAACAGGATATTTCGGCAGCGACCGGACGGATCAAAGTGGATGAGAAAGCCCAGAAACTTTATATTGAGATGGAAAATACAGTCATTATTGATTATATGAAAGACGGGTATCAGGAACGTCCTACTGCCGGGCACAGTTCTATTGAAATCGAATACGGAAAGCGTTTCAACCAGATCTCTGTTTTGAAGCGAGATAAATTTGAAGGATTCCAAGCTCTTTATGCCCGTTCCGTGATTGAGCGGCAGAAAGGAAATAAACAGCGGGTTTGTGAGATTGAAACTGAGTTGAACCAGCGTGTGGCTATGGCATTGTCACCGATCGCTTTTCTGCTTCTCGGATTGCCAATGGCGATCCGCACTTCCCGCCGTGAAACATCCGTTGGTCTGTTTATGAGTGTTCTTCTGGCTGGAATCTATTTTGGAGCGATTCTCGGGGCAAACGTGCTGCGTTCCGTTCCGCAGGTGTTCCCGCAATATCTTGTCTGGCTTGTTCCGGTTCTTTATCAGGGGTTCGGAGCATATTATATTTTCCATATTGCAAAACGGTAATCTGTTCCGGAGGAAACTATGGCTTCAGTAAAAAATATGCCGCCCGCAATCATCCTGTGTGGAGGAAAAGGAACCCGGTTGCGGGATGTAACAGAACTTCTGCCCAAGCCCATGGTTCCCATTGGAACCCATCCTGTTCTCTGGCATATCATGCGCTCTTATTCTGCTTTCGGCGTAAAACGTTTTATCCTCTGTCTCGGTTACAAAAAAGAGACTTTTGTGGATTATTTTCTGAACTTTACAGCCCGGGAAAATGATGTGACCATCAAGCTGGGACATGTTCCGAAAATGACATTTCATGGAAAGCGTGAGGAAGAAGACTGGGAGGTGACGCTTGCTGATACCGGTTTGGAGAGCTGTACCGCAACCCGGATCAGGATCGCTTCCAAGTATTTGAAAAGCACAGATAAGCGGTTCTTTCTGACCTATGGAGATGGTGTGGCTGATGTCAATATAGATCAGTTGCTGGAGAATCATAAGCAATCCTGCAGGTTGCTTACGATCTCCGCGGTTCACCCCGAGGGGCGGTTCGGAGAAGTTCATTTCAGACGGGATGGCTCTATTCGTTTTGATGAAAAGCCGATCCGTTCAGGCGGTTTTATCAACGGCGGGTTTATGGTCGTGGAAAAATCTGTCATTCAGAAATATATTCCGGTTGATCAGGATCTCTTCTTTGAAGCAGAGCCATTCAGCCGCATTACAGGCGATTGCCAGATGAATGCCTATCGTCATGAAGGTTTCTGGCAGTGTATGGATACACCCCGGGAACATGCGTTGCTCAACCGTCTGTGGGAAAGCGGCGAAGCCCCCTGGACCCGTTACTGGAAGGTTTGATCATGGCAAAAGAAGCTGTTGCTGCATTTTATGCTTTTCTGGAAAAAACTCCTGAGGTCAAGCAGGAAGCTCTGTCATTACAGGAGCGTTTTGAAGAGCAGGAAGACCGTATCGATGAATTGATCCGGATTGCTGAACGGAATGGCTTTTCGTTCACTGTCCGGGAGTTTGTACAGTTCCTGTATGAACGAAGCGTTTGAAAAACAATCAATAATTCCCTTTTTGGCAAGCTGAAAATCCTTATTTTTTTTATAAAATTGAGTGAATTCCTTTTTATCATAAAAAAAAGTACGATTTATTTATAAAAAAACGTCATCTGTCTATTGGCAAAAATCTATTTTTGTGCTATAATGTAGTTGAATAGGAATTCTTTTTTTTGTGTTTACTGCAGCTTTCTCCTACGAGTTATATGCTGGAAGGCTGAGGAAAACAGAAAAGGGCATAAAATTTGTTAAAGAAGGGGATTGATGATATGAACAGATTTTTAAGAACTGGCAGTGCATTTCTGCTGGCTGTGTCAGCAGTTTTCTGTATCCCGCTTTCGGGACAGCAGAAGAAAGATGATTTTAAATTTAAAACCCGTCAGGAAGTTAAATATAATCCTGTAGTCGACAGTAAAAATCCTATGGCGGTTTCAGAAAATAAAGTTGCCCATATCCGCAAGGTCGTCCAGTCCTATGTTGATCACAAGGATGATATTTCCGATCAGCATGTGATCAACGAAATTTACGATAAAATTGATAACGATTTTCCGATTCAGCCGAAAGGCAAGCCTGATAACCGGCTTCTGAAAGAGCTTCGTGCCGAGGCAGTCCGTCTGGTTAAACAGGATAAAAGATTTGCGATGGAAGAAGCTGAATATCGAAAAATGCTTGAAGCAACTGCGGCAAAGATTTACAAAACTTACAAACCCGGAGACAAGGTCACGTTGATTTATCAGAAGGGAAACAAGCGTTACCGGATCAAAAATGAAACTTTTTACCGTTTCAATGGTCGTTCTGTCTCTATCGGACTGCGTACAGTTCCGTACTATGATTTGATTGAGGAAGATAAGGTTAAAGTCAATCCGGCTTATGCTGAAGCAAAGCGGAAGGAGTATGTTGAACGGGAATTGAAAGAATATTTGAGCTTGCGGAAAGATGCTTTTCTTTCCAAAGAAACAGAACTTGTCAAGGCTCAGCTGAAATATAACATTGATTCCGGTTTTGTCCGTTATGCAGAAATATGGCGTTACCCGATCCAGGTTATCAACACCCGTTTGATCGAAAGCATTGAAGCTGATCCTCGTTTTGCCGGTAAAGTGACCGGTTTGAACTTGGATTCCATCCATCGAATCCAAATCAAACGGACGGAATCTTTTGACCGGAAAGAGCTTGCTGAAAGGATCCGCGCCTATAAAGAAGATGCTGCCCGCCGGGTTGGAACCATTGACTCTGAACAGGGACTGAAAAACATTATTTTCTGGAGATTTACCAAAGACGAAGTGAAGTATGCTCTTGCAAATAACGGTTGGAGTTTGGTTCAGGGAAAAGAGTATGACAAGGCTGTCGGGTTTGACCAGCAGGTCCTGGAAACCAGGCTTTACTATGAAAAAGGACGCCTTGTTAAAGTTGTTACAACTTATGATATTGACAGCTTTGATACGTTTACCCAACTCCGCGGAAATATGCTCAAGAGTTATGGTCCAGACGACCGGACGAAGAACAAGGAATTTGTCCGTCCCGGAGAACCTTTGAGTTGGAAAGGGATCATTACTGATGGATATTTGAACGTAAAACAGAATAAAGACACCGGTGCGCTGGAAGGAAAAGTGACGATGACCTGGCAGATGGTTCCGTTGAAGGACCGGAAAAAGCGTGCTGAACTTTTGAATAAGGAAAATTGATAGAGATGGAACTTTACGACAGACTGTATTCTGCAGCAGATTTTTTTGAACAGAATCCGGATACAACTATTTGTTTTGGTGCAGAAGCGTTTACAGCGTTGAGCTGTGAGCTGCCCCGGGTTGGAGAAGGAAGTGTCCTTATTTGTGCAGGCGGAGAAGCCTCTTTCTACAGAAGCGGGGCTTTCAGTACTCTTATGAAAGCTGTCGGGCGTGCTGATTTGAATGCACCCCGTTTTGAGAATATTCCCCCGGAACCGGATACTGCCTGTGTCAGAAAAATTGTCAGTGTCATGGAACAGGAAAAACCTGATGTCGTGCTGGCTGTCGGAGGCGGGAGTGTGATGGATGCCGCAAAGGCTGCTTATCTCTCCTGGCAGACAGGGATGGATGTCAGGGAGCTGTTCGGAAACGGTGTTGCTTCCAAGGCTTTCCCGGAGAAAATATTCCGTCGTGTCTGGTGTGTTCCTACTACATCCGGAACAGGATCCGAAGTTACCCCTTATTCCAATATCATTGATGAGGAAAATGGGGTGAAATGTTTGATCGTAGACAGAGAAATCGTTCCTGAATATGCGTTCATCATCCCGGAATTGACACATCATGTTCCCCGGAAGATAACTGTCGATACAGCCTTGGATGCAATGGTTCATTCCATTGAAAGTCTTTTGAATGTGAAGGCTGGAAAAGAACATCCGGAAGCTGCTTCATGGGCTGTTGAAAGTGTTTCTCTCATCCGTGATGCTCTTCCGCTGGTTCTGAATGACGGCAGTGAAAATCCCTTATTGAGAGCTTCCCTCTCTGCTGCAGCATGTCTCGGCGGAATGTGTATCAAGGTCTGCCCGACAAGTCTGCCGCATTTGTGCAGTTTTTCTTTCTGCGGAAAGACAACTCATGGTGCTGCCGTAGCTGCACTTCTGCCCCACTTCTGGCGGTATTATCTTTCTGATCCTGAAATTGCAGAACGGACAATGCTTCTTTCTGCCGTATTCCCCGGAAAGACTCCGCAGGAAGTTGTGGATTCCTGTGAAAGATTTATACAGGAGATGGGAATTGAAACTGCTCCCGGAACCCTCAGCGGAACGGATCGTTCTTTTATCGATATTTTGGCTGAAAACGCAAAACTGAATCCGGTCAAACTTTCAACCGCCCCCGTGCCGATTGACCCGGAATCTGCCGGAAAAGTGTTCCATCAGGTCCTTGACTCCGTCTGGAGCCGTTGATTTATGAGAGTTTTGTTCGCTGTCCTTTCCTTTGTCTGTATGATCTTCTGGGAAGTTTCTGCTCAGGAGAACCGTATTTTGCAGGGAGATGTGCAGTTGTATACTGCACCGACTGCAGAAGCAGGTTCTCTGACTACCGTAAAGGAAGGTACTGCGATTTTCTTTGTTCCGTTGGACAGGGGGTGGATCCAAGTTGATTTTTCAGCTGAAATGGAGGCTTGGGTCGCAGAGTGTTTTCTGCATGATGGAAAATATGCGGAAAATACAATTTTCCGTACGGATTCTTCATCTGCTGCAGATTCTATTGTGTTGAAAGAATCTTTTGCCGGGCAGAATGCAGAAATTCTTGGTTCTGACAAAAGCGGATATTGGAAAAAAGTCCGTCTGAAAGGTAAGTTTGCCGGATATATTCAACAGAGGGACTTTGAAGAAAGTTTGAAGAAAAAAAATGTGACGTTCAGAATCAAGCGGATGCCTATGGTCAATACTGCAATCGGCAGGCTTCTTCCTCTTGAGAAAAAAGAAGGACAGGCAACCCATAAATTAGTCTACAAAGTGAACGAGGCCGAGTATCTTGTCGCCTATGTGATCCCGGACAAAGTCAACCTGAAACTGTGGGAAAATTGGGTGATTTACCTCAGCGGAGAAAGTATTTGGCTCCCCTCTGTCAACGTTCCGTTTTTAAGAGGCGGAAACATCTTCCCCGCTTACCGTTGAGTCTTCCGGAAGAAACGCTTTTTCCAGCCAATCGTCCTGGATGTCCTGTATATTTTCCTCATCGATTTCCAACATGAATGCTGCTTCTTCCAGTGGCGTCAGACCGCAGAATGCTTCAAAAAGAGAGAACAGTATCATTTTTCTTTCAAGCTTTCTATTCTTTTCAGCGTTTGCAGAAAACATTCATCTTTCAGAATTTGATTCTGATTCTGCAGTGCAAAATCATATTCTCTGCTGAAATTCTGGATCGCCCGCAGAATTTCCAGGGCTCTGAATGGATCTTGATTCAGCATTTCCCGAGCCTCCCTGCGGGAAATTACCGGATGGTACAAGCCCATGGAAAGGCGTTTGCAGAGATCAATATCCCCCGGCAGGGTGAGACAGCTCAACCGTTCTGCCGGGGTAAGTTGACGGATCAGAATTTTTTCACCTGTACGGAGAATATATTCCCGTACGGCTCTTTTTTCTTCCGGGCAAACATTATTCAGGCAAGTTTCCGGAGGATTGAATTACGATTGTTGCGGTCGGCGGATTGCCGTCAAGTCTTGTCTCATCCGGAGTGTAAGATGCAAACCACGCATTGGTGTAGCTGACAGTTGTTTTTGTGACTTTTCCGGTGAACGTGACAGTCCCTTTTCTGCCGAGGATGGTAATGATTTTTGCTGCATTGGCGGGATCGTCAAGAACGGTCAGCTGTCCATCGGTGACTTCAAAAAGTGCGGATGGCTCAAACGTTCTGCTGCCGACTGTCGCATCGGTTGTCATATCAATTTTATCTCCGAGCCTGATTCCGGGTCTTTTTTTTGCTCTGCAGGCAAAGATGATTGTCGGATCCTGGGTACATGTAACAGTGATGTTGAAACCTGATTTTTCAGATGACATGGAAAACCTCCTTTAATTTGTTTTCCGCTTTGTTGTGTCAACCGGGAAAAAATATTATAACTGTTGATTTTTTGTTCATAAAGGTGTATATTACAAGGTTAGGACCTGAAACAGAAGAGAGGAGTGTCTTATGAAACTGTATTTGTATTCAAGAAGAAACAGCTTTACATTAATTGAACTGCTGGTGGTGATTGCAATCATTGCGATCCTTGCCGGTTTGCTTATGCCTGCAGTTACAAAAGCCAGAGAACAGGGCAGGGGAAGTGCATGTTTTTCCAATCTCAAACAGATCGGTCTTGCCGCTCTTTCTTATACCTCCGATTGCGGATATACCGTAAAAATCTGGACCTCCTCTTCCATCCGCTGGATGGATACTCTGTCTGATCGTATCGGTAAAATCCCGGTCTGTCCCTCCGATCGCCGGAAAACAGAAGAAAATCATCCTTCTTATGGACTTTCTTATGTTTTATCAGCAGACAACACCGCTCAAAGCAAAGAGTATAAACTATGGTATAATGTACGGGAATCGAATATCCGGAAGCCCTCTCAGTTTGCTGCTCTTTCAGAGATTTCCGACAGCTACTATTTCGGCAATGGAACGGTTTCTGCTGCCACGATCGGAACGCTTAATGGTGAACGTTCTGTTGTTGATGGATTTTGTAAAAATCTTTCGTTCCGGCATGGCAGCGGAGATGAACTTGTTCAGGTCTGGATGGCGGATGGTCATGTCGAAAAATTCCGTTTTTATGAAAAGTCCGATGCTGTCTGGGATTTGCGCGGTGTCGGTGGATATGGAAAATGAAATGAAGCTTTACGGAAAAATCTTTTTTGTTCTTCTGATCATCCTTTTTTGCGGATGTAAAAACCGTGAAAAAGCTGCGGCTGCGCCCGGAAAGATTCTTTCCATGTCCGCCGCAGCAACCAAAGTGTTGTATGATCTGGGTGTGCCTCCGGCAGCAATCGATGAGTATGGAAGAATTGCCGCCGGAAAGCCGGAACCAGCAGTCATTGGAAAAGGAAGCGCAGTTTCCAGAGAAAAAATTGCAGCACTTGGCATTGATTGCGTTATTTTGTGGACTTATCAGCAGGATGCCCACAGGATTTT